>CAZANS010000086.1:0-8473 GCA_964486565.1 uncultured Victivallales bacterium | reverse complement strand
TGTGGGCATGACCGGAAGATATTTGAAGAAACACGGGGTTAAGGCCAACGTCGAGTTCAGTTGGGGAGCGACAGAGGTAAAGCCGCCGAGGCTTGCCGACGCGATTGTTGAGATCACCGAGACAGGCTCCTCGCTGCGCGCGAACAACCTCAAGATAATTGACACGCTATGCGAGAGCACCACCAGGTTCATCGCCAACCGCGGAGCCATGAAGGATGCCTGGAAGAAGGATAAGATAAAGAAGCTTGCCATGCTTCTCGGTGCCACGCTCAAGGCTGAGGGCAAGGTCGGGCTGATGCTCAACGTCCCCAAGTCTAAGCTGGACAATATACTGCAGAAGATGCCTGCTTTGGAAAGGCCGACTATTTCCCCGCTGGCCGAGGAGGGCTGGTTCGCGCTCAACAGCATTGTGGACGAGCATGTTGTCAGGGATCTTATTCCCGATCTGATCAAGGCCGGCGCTTCGGGCATAGTGGAGTACCCGCTTAACAAAATCATTGGATAGAACTTATCCGGACCTCCAGGGGTCTTCGAGAGATTGCAGGCACATAGGCGTATCCCGTGAAAAAAGACATCTCGCAGGTCTGTCTTGAGGGCGGAAGTAAAAGTTTTTCAGCCATAGCGGCATCCGCCGCGATGCTGGTGCCTGCGGCGTTTCTGTTTTTCGTGGTCTCCGGGCTGCCGCATGTCTTCATAATCGTATGCGCTGGCCTGGCGATGTCGTTTGCCATCAGAAAACCTTTCAAATTCTCCGACCGGTCAATAATCTACAGCATAGTTGCCTCGCTGATCATCGCGGTGCTCATGGACATGGTCTTCCCCATGAAACAGGAGAGGTTCTTCTCGGTAGGGAAGGTGTTCATGTCGCATATCACGGTGCCTGCGCTTCTCTATATGGCCGTGCTGGCCACCTTCTTCGAATCCTCATCCTACACTTTCGGGCTCAACGCTGCATTCTCAATGATTGTAATCATGCTTGCAGGCGATTTCCGCATGAGCAGCCAGCCGCAGGAAACATCAATATTCACCCCATTGCTGCTGAGGAAGAACTTCAATGCCTTCTTCACGGCCACCGTAATTGCATTCTGCCTCTCGATGCTTTATGCATTCAGCCTTGCCGGGAAGACCTTTTTCCATGCGCGGCGGCGCGGTGTAGACATCCGCAAGGGATTTGCTTTAACAGCCTCGCTCGTCGCAACCGCTTTACTTGCCTTAGGGGCAATCAGCGTTCTCGATGCCTACAGGGCCGACCTCAGGAAGCTCGAGGGATACTTTACTCGGATGATGAGGAACCGATCTTCAGGGAACGGCATGCTGTTCGGCGACGAGATAGACTTGAACGCCACCATCTCCGGCTCGGCCATGAAGAACCTCAACGCCGTGATGATCCGTGTGCGCGGGCGGGAGGCCCCGGGCTATCTGAGGGGCAGGGCGTACCAGTACTACAACAACGGCAAATGGAGGGACACTCAGGGGCCTCCGGAAAACATGAAGTTCGAGCTTAACATTGGCAATCTTGCCGTCAACGCATTTTTTTTTGAAGACGAGACGGGATCTTCGGGAAACCGTTTTGACATACTGCCCACATCCGGTTGCCGAGCAGAATATCTTTTTTATCCGCCGGCCGCGAAACGTTTCGAGCTGGTGGCAGACCGGCTGGAACGTAATCCGAACGGAATGCTGAAACCGCTTTCATGGGAGTCGGGGGCAGGATACAGCGTTGTCATGCCTGAAAATCTTGCGCCCGAGGCATTCCAGCTCCCCGAGAAATTTGTCGCGGCAGCCTATCTCAACGTCCCTCGCTCACTCCAAGATGCTGTCAAATCTCTCGCAGCCGAGGCTGGTCTGGGAAAGGCTCCTGAATCCCTGCCACGCGACCGTGACAAAATCGAGAAAATCATCGCCTGCCTAAATGAAAAATTCTCCTACAAACTCTATCCGGAGGCTCACGAAAGGGGATCCGACCCTGCGGCAAACTTCATGGCAAACACCAGGGAAGGGCATTGCGAGCTATTCGCCACCACCGCGGCAATGCTTCTCAGGCATGAAGGGATTCCAAGCAGATATGTAACCGGCTTTGTATGCTCAGAGCCTCACCCATCGGGAACCTATTTTGTCGCTAGAGCCGGGGATGCTCACGCATGGTGCGAGGCCTACCTCAGGGATGAGAACAGGTGGGTGCTGATCGAGCCGACTCCAGATGCGGGCTTCGCTGAAGCATCCGGCGGATGGGGCTTCTGGTCGGCATGGACAGATTTACTCAAGCTGTCGCTGCAACAGCTCGTGGCGGATATTCGGAGGGGATATTTCGCAAGAGCCGTGATATCATTCGGAATCACCTTCTTCAGACTGCTGGCGACTCTCTTGTGGCACCCTGCGAGGGGTTTATTCTTCCTGATGGCTCTAGCACTGCTCTTTGTTTATTTCAGATCGCGCCGGAGCAAAAAGGGAGGATATGACATCGCACTGGACAAAACACGGGAAGCCGCAAAAACGCAGTTCAATGCAGTGATCTCGACTATAGCGGGAAGGACCGGTTTGAGAAGGAAGCCCGGGCAGACAGTCGGGGAATGGTGGGATTCAATCAGGCTACTACACGTCATGCCGCCAAAGGTCGAAAGCAATTTCAACAACATCGTGTCCCTATACAGGGAAACACGTTTTTCGGGATCACCCGCATCCAATTCAGACATCGCCTGCCTGAAATCCTCGTGCTCGAGACTCCGAAAAGACCTGAAAAAGGCATTTTTAGCGAAATCCGCAGACTGTGGAAAAATGCGAAGGAATAATGATTCCCAAGATGACACCATGCAAAAGACTGCTATCTTGCCATAAAGGAAGGAACGAGATATGGAATTGTCGGCGGCGATAGATTTTTCAACAGACATGGCCTGCCTGGCGGCATCTGCCCTGGACAAGCAGGAAGTGCTGTTCTCAGAGTCGAAAAAAATGCCGGGGAAGGATGCCTCGGCCATCGCCTCATGGACGGTCTCAGTCCTTGCGCGAAACGGATTCTCCGTATGCGATATTCGCAGATGGACATGCGGGTCCGGCCCGGGAAGTTTCACAGGGCTCAGAATAGCCGCATCTCTTGTTTCCGGAATCTCCTTCCGAAACGACAAAACACTGGCAAGATGCGTACCCTCCGGTCAAGCCATAGCATCGAAGATTGACCCCGACACGACAAATACTCTGGTGCTCTATGACGGCAGAAGGGGAGAGATCTTCGCTTTCTCCACACCAAACGCGCCTCGACTAAACATCGTAACGTCTGCGAATCTCGCAATTCTAGACGCATACGCCAGGCTTGCAGCAATGGAGTCGCAAAGGAAGGCAATAGAGCTCATACTGCCTCGTGGCCAGGTGGAAAGAGTCTCTTATCTGAGTGAATTCCCCGTGGAGCGACTTCTTGCCGAAGAGACGACGCATTGGGTTGAATACACCGATTCGAATCCGCTGGGAGCCCGGCTCATCTATCTCAGGCCTCCGACATGAAAAAAGGGAGATCGGATTGAAGACCAGGAAAATACAAGTCAAAGGCGAATGGTGGGAAGCATCACACGATCTCGAGCAGAAGCGCCCCTTTTGTCTGCGCCTGGGCACCGACAGATCGCCCGAAGGCAACTGCGTTGTCGCACTAAGCCCGGGCGTAAGGATCGGGCAGCTCTCGGAAAACGCGGCAATCCCTGTCAAATGCGCAACACATATCAACATGGACTCATCAAAGACCAGCGTGGAGACTCTATCCGTCATACCGTTCGGCGCCGAGCCGAGAATCTCACGCTCTTTCGACTACATGCCTCACGTGATGAGCGTGGCCACAAACCTGTGCCTGCCGGGAAAAATCGAGACCACCTCGGTCGAGATTGATTCCATGGAAATTTCCGCAGACTTGATCAGATTCGCCATCCTAAAGATGAACCCCCAATCCACCCCCCAGAACAAGCTTGAATGGATGGATATAACACAGGGATCCACAATATACGACTCGGGCAGGGTCTTCCACTCCATCCTCCTCGAAGACAGCAGCTCCAACAGGATCGAAATAAGCTCTGGATTCGACATATGGAGATGGCACAAGGCATCCCCTCCCCTTTCCTCCAAATTCACCATCGAGCCGTCAAAAAACGGCGCCCGCATAAAAAGACTGGTAGTTTCATCAACCGAACCAGCGACAATCCCCCACTCGGCTCTGCAGTTGTCGTGGCACCTTTCATGGGTCAACCTGGATAAAGCCGCGTCAACCAAGGCACCCAGCACCGACATCACACCCGATTTCTCAGGAGACAAATGCCTCCGATCAAGGCCAAACAGGACAGCGATGCGAAATCTGATCCGATCATTGCTCCCTCAAGCACAAAAAGGCCAGATATTCTCGATTGACGGCCTCGTCCCGACTTCCTGCGACAAACCGTACCACACGGGGAAAACCAACATGGAGGAATGCGAGCACTGGGATATCAGCGAGATTTTCAACTTCTGGTTCTGGGGCAATCACCAGCTCTCGCCCAAAGGCGCCAAACTCCTCATTTCCGCACCTGAAAAATCCCCTTTCTCCCAGTTCCCATCATTCATGATCATGAAAAACGGACACCCTTCTAACAAAAATTTCTGCTCTGAGGATTGATTTCTAACGCTCAACAGGATATAATAACCTTGTCGGGAAAGCTTGTTTTAAACATCTATTAAGGATCCATACCGACAGAAGACCGACATTCCCGCCGGGTCCGGCGGGAAAACAGACGCAAACCTGCATGAGCCTGAACAGATTCTGTCGCACATTGCTAATGGCTACTGTCAACAACGACCTGCACGATCTCCGACACTATCTGTCTGTCGAGTTCGACATGGATTCGGACGATGTCGCTGAGATGCTGGAAATTTTTTTCGAGAGCATCGGAGGCCTTATCGGCGATGCCGAAACCTCGCTCCAGCTCGGCAGCCTGGAAGATATCTCATCTATCGGGCACACAATCAAGGGATCCGCAGCAAATGTCGGCGCGTCGAGCATTTCACGCCTAGCCCTTGCATTGGAGACCGCTGCCCAGAACAACAACATTTCCGAGTGCGGGGAGCTGTTGTCCCGGATAAGGGACTCTTTCGACAAACTGCATTCGGAATACAAAACATGAGAAATACCGGGAAACTGGAAGAAATCCACTCGATACTTTCTCGCGTCTATGGCCCACAGAAATGCCCGCTGCGGCATAACTCACCCTTCCAGCTATTGGTCGCAGTGATCCTTTCAGCCCAATGCACCGACAAAAAAGTCAATGCGGTCCTGCCATACCTCTTCGGAAAGTACCCCGATGCCAAATCCATGGCAAAGGCCGAAATCACCGACGTGGAGAATATCATCCGCACCGTCGGGCTGTTCCATGCCAAATCCAGAAACATCCTGGCCGCCGCATCAGCACTGGAATCTCAATTCGCCAGCAAAGTGCCCAGTAACATGGAGGATTTGACCTCACTGCCAGGCGTGGGAAGAAAATCCGCAAATGTGATCCTAGGCGACGCTTTCGGGCTTCCAGGATTCCCCGTGGACACCCATGTCATAAGGCTGCTGAACAGGATCGGCGCGGTAAACACCCCGTATCCAGAGAAAATAGAGGCCGACATAACAAAAAAACTTCCAGAGAAACAATGGTTGCCCCTGGCGCATCTGCTCAAAGCTCATGGAAGAAACCGATGCAAAGCCCTTTCACCCGACTGCGAGAAATGCGAAATTCGCAGACTCTGCGCAAAAAAGGGCATCCCCGAAATACACAGAAGCAAATCCATCAGGTCGTCAAAGTGAAAAAACACACGCTGCAAACCCAACTTCCTTGGACATGGGGCATGCTCTCGGGTTCCCTGGCCAGGGTGCTTCTGATTGCGTCATCCTTGCTTTTGCCCTTGGCAGTTTTCTCTTCATATGCCGAGCAGATTGGGGCAGAAGAGGTGCCACCAGAGAAGAACGTCTCCATCTGCTTCTACTATCTTGACGCATCTCTGGAGTTTTCCCGGCAACGCATCGGTGAAATCGTAAACACGCTCCGCAAGGCGGATGCAAAAATATTGGTACTCGCCGGTGTCAAAATCGTGGAAGTGCTCAAGAGCATAGCCGCCCAATTCACAAAACTAACATTCTCGAGAATCGTCAAAGCCCACGACTCCGACAGCAACCTCGCCATGCTGTCATCCATCGAGCCAGCCGAATTCAACGCCATCACCAACATCGAGTATGTCATACGCGACGGCATAAAACTCCCCGTGATGAGAGGATTCATGCATGCAATCATGGACATTGACGGCTACCTGCTCCATATCATCGCCGCCGACCTCAAGAACCGAGAGAAGCACCCTGAACACAACCAGACCGACATGCGCCGCTACGAGGCAAGAAGACTCAGGCAGGTCATCAACGATATACAGAAGAAAGACATCGCGTCAAACATAATGCTGCTGGGCAATCTCAACGACACCTGCGGCAAATCGCCGATAAAGGACATCTACAACCGCCGGTTCGGCATCAACAAGCGCCTGTTCGACCTCCGCCCCCTGGACAAGCTCAACGTGAGTTGGACCTACCTGTGTTCCGAACGCGACGTGTACGAAAGGCTCGACTACGCAATCGTCTCATCCGCACTGATCCCCGAGGTGGACTACGACAAACTCCGCATCGTCTACAGCTCCGACTGGCAGAAGGCCTCGACACACCGCGCAATCGTTGTACATGTCTCGCCTGCCGAAAGGGTACCATGGACAGACGACAAAATCAACCAGGCATTCCCATACACCATAAGAACTCCAGAATACGTCAGCATGCCCCCCCCAATCGGAGAAAAAAGACTCCGGGGAACTGAGTGACACACGGTATCCTAATGAGCCGATTTCAAAACTCCGCGTAACCCGCGTTGGGAGCGCGGAGTTTTGAAACTGGCTCTACGGACAAGAAATTGTCGATGCCGACACCGATTCCGACACCGACACCGATGGAAGAAGAAAGGGAAAGAATGCCAACAATTCATTTCACCTGACGGCTACCCGCCGCAGGTGAATTTGAGGGGTATTCACACGGCTGAAGCCTGACATGTTTTCAAGCTCGTTTAAACACTTGAATTTATGATCTTTGGCATGTATATTCCATACGAGTGTAAACTCTAACCAGTGACGTTGAATTGAACAGTTTGTTGGCAAATACGAATCGTCGGCGGAATCTTTCGGGCGTGGGTTTTTTTGTGCTGACCGTGATATTGCTGCAAGGCTATCTGACCCGTCCCTACTGGTACGACGAGGCCATCACCCTGATGGAGTTTGTCGGGCAAGAGGGCTTCCTGTACATCTACAATAACTATCAGATCCCGAACAACCATATTGCCTACAACTGCCTGCTCATGGGATGGATAAGATGCTGGCAGCACGTGATGCCGATAACTGAGACGGGCTTCCGGGCGCTCAGCGTCTTGCTGGCCGGGATATCAGTCTGGATCGTGGCCTGTCGCTGGAAGCTCCGCCTCGGCCCTGTGGCGCTTCCGGTGGCCATGTCGCTCTCCCTGTCGCTTCCCATGCTTATCTACGGGACGGCGATACGCGGCTATATGCTTTCTTTCTTGCTTGTGCTGGTGGGCATCGGGAGTGCGGTCAGGTGGCGTGACCGGGGTTCCATACCGGCACTTGTTGTCTATGGGCTTTCAGCTTTTTTTGCCGTCGGGACAATGCCTTCGAATCTGATTGCGTATGCCGCGATAAATTTGCTCCCTGACAAGCCGCTGACGAATCGGAATTTACTGACACCCAGGCGTCTGGCTTTGGCTGTTGTTCCTGTTCTTGCGTTTGCGCTGTTCTACCTTCCCATCGCCGGGAAGCTATTCGGCGCTTTAAGCCTGAAGGAGGGATGGCAGTCGTCCGCGGAAGCGCTCCGGCACGTCTACGGGGCTTTTGCGGTGAATATGTTTCCTGTAGTCTTGCTTGCAGCCGCGGGTATGGTGCTCCGCGCCGGGAGGATATGGCGAGACAAGTGGGCGTTGACAAACGCTGCGGGAGCCTGGCTGATCCCTGCAATTATGATGGTTGTCATTGATCCTGCCCCGTTTCCCCGTGCATTTTTCTGTTTCTGGCCGGTATGGCTATATTTGATCTGCCTCTCTGGCAAGCATTCACTAAGCTTCGTCCGGGAGCGACACGGCCGTGCGACATGCCGCCAGGCAATCGGGATTATGATACTTCTATCGGCGGCGTGGGGAGTTCTCATGCAGACGAAGCCCGAGCTTCCCGCCGCGATCTGCACCCCCCAGTGCAAGCAGGACGATTTCTGCATGCCGTATTTCATGCTGCCTGGATTTGACCCCGAGCCGGTTGCGAGGGCAAGCAAAAGCCTGTTGGAGGAGAGCTACCCCAAAGTGTTCATCTCTTCCGCCACCGACTTCCCGGGGATCCTCATCTACGGGAAAATCATCGGCATCCCCGAGGATGCCTGGCTCTACGACCGGCC
>CAZANS010000085.1:0-8492 GCA_964486565.1 uncultured Victivallales bacterium | reverse complement strand
GGATTCCCGATACTGTCGAAATTATCGCCCAATCTCCGCCCCCCCCTTTCCATCCGTCCCCAAGAATTTTTCGTGGCCAGATGCCACGAAACAACTGCTGTCGGGTTGACTTATCCTTCCAAGGATATAACTTAACACCCTGTCGGATGGACACACGGAATACCGGATCCTCTCGCGAGGATAAAGTGTGTCCCGCATGCAGTGTGCATAAACAGTGTTTCGCTTTAATTTCTCTGGAGACAAAAATGCGCCAGACTCCTGAATCGGGAAGACACCTGCTGTTCTTCCGAGGCGACACGATATCCTTCACTCTCGAACTAGAATCCCCGCTCAAAGGCAGGGCTTTTGTAAGGACAAATATCGGCAACGCCCAGACACAGCGCGACGAGATAATCAGAAGCGTCGAGTCGGATATCCCACCCGACGGCCTTGACTGGCAGGACATCCCGATGACGACAGACGACAACAAGAACTTCCGCATCTCCATCGCACTCGCAGAAGTCGGGCATTTCGAGGCAAAATGCTTCTTCTTCTCCGAGGAATCCGAGGAAACCCTATGGTGCCGCGGGGACAATGTCCACATAAACGTGGACCCCGCAAACTACTGCTCAGCAAACAGCATCTACTGCGCATTCATCAGGCAGTTCGGGGTCAACAAGAACCTTCCCGTCTCGGACAAGACCCACATCTACGTCAGGGACATATCAAGACTCGACGACGCCGGGTTCACAGTCATCCCAAAATCAGGCACTTTCAGGGACTTCCAAAAGGAACTCGATTTCATCTTCGACACACTGCACTGCAGGATAATACATCTCCTCCCGATAAACCCAGTTCCCACGACCTACGGCAGGATGGGAAGATTCGGAAGCCCATACGCAAGCCTCGACTACACGGCAATTGACCCCGCGCTCGCAGAGTTCGACCGCAAAGCCACCCCTCTCGAACAGCTCTTCAGCCTCATTGACGATATACACATGAAGAAAGGCAAGGTCATTCTCGACATCGCCATCAACCACACAGGATGGGCATCCAAGATCCACGAGACCAATCCCGAATGGCTAAAAAGAGACCAAACTGGCAGGATAATCTCCCCGGGGGCGTGGGGGACGACATGGGACGACCTCACAGAACTCGACAAAGGCAGGCCTGAACTATGGCTATACATGGCAAACGTATTCACCACATGGTGCGAAAGAGGGATTGACGGATTCCGTTGCGACGCGGGGTACATGATACCGATACGTGTATGGGAATACATCATCGCAAAGGTCAGGAAGCAGCATCCCGACACCATATTCCTCCTCGAGGGGCTGGGCGGTGATCCTCGGATCACACTCGACCTTCTCGACCGCGCAAACATGAACTGGGCTTATTCCGAACTCTTCCAGAACTATGACTCCGACCAGATCAAGAACTACCTGCCAGAAGCTTACGACGCCAGCATTTCAGAAGGGCTCATGGTCCACTACGCTGAGACCCACGACAACGACCGACTCGCCGCGAAGTCCCATGTCTACGCGAAAATGCGCACAACGCTCTGCGCCCTCGCCGCCCCAGCAGGTGCCTTCGGCTTCGCAAACGGTGTCGAATGGTTCGCCACGGAAAAAATTGACGTGCACGAGTCTTCAGCCCTGAACTGGGGAGCCGAAAAAAACCAAGTCAGTACCATCGCGAGGCTGAACCTTATACTCGCAACCCACCCCGCATTCATCGCTGGCGGGCGACTCAAAGTCATTGAGGCGGAGGGGACCGACAAGAAGTTCACCCCCGATGTCCTGGGAATCCTACGGTCCTCAAAGAAAAACAAACACCCCCTGCTCATCCTTTGCAACCTAAACTGCGAACAGAAGACAAGAGTCTGCTTCCCGGACGAAACCCTGAACACCTTCAAACGCCGAACAGAGCTCGGAGTGTCCAAATCTCAGATGCACCCCCCAATGTTCGACATGCTGACCGAGAAAGAGTGGAAGCTCGACCCATACGACGACTCCGTCCTATCAGTACTCCTCAATCCCGGACAGATCATCTGCCTCACATCCGAACTCGCACCGCTCAAGGCTGTCAGGAACGCAGAAAGACTAAAATCATTCGACCCGGAATTCAATATCCTACAGCAGGCAAGGGCGATGGTGATGGACCTCCTCACAGTCCTAGGAATGTCCATAAGCTCAGCAAGCGACGAGCAGATACAAAACCTCGCCGCATTAATCCTTCAGGACCCAAAGAGGAATTTCGCATCTCTTTTCGACAGCTCGCGCGAAATCCCACTTGTCTCGTGGAGATGCCCGGAAGACCTCGGAAGGCAGGTCATGCTCCCACCCGGGCATGCGCTCTACGTCTCCGCCGCATCTCGGTTCAGGGTGGAAATCAAAAGCACCATGAACATCATCATACAAAGGGACAGCCTCGAGGACGCCATGGGAAACAACTTCATCATCCTACCCCCATTCGCCCTGAGGCAGCAGGACCAGAAGCTGACCCTGAAGATATCACGCTTCGGCGAGCAGAGCCTTTGCAGGGAGACCTCCGAGATCATCGCACTGTCCAATGGGAACTATCTCGCCCAACTACTGCTGTCGAACCGCGAGATACGCAACTCCAAGACAGTATTCCTCTCGACAAACAGCCGCGGCGCAATGATGCATATCCCGGTCAACTTCTCATCCCCGCAAAGCCGATACGACGGGATTCTCGCCGCGAACCTCAACGACAACTACCCAGTCGACCGCAGAATCATGTGGTCAACATGCAGGATGTGGATCAAAAACCAGACTCACGTACAGATCCTCTCAAGGCAGCACATCTCATTCTTCCGCCTGATGGCAGACGGCAGGGGATGCTGGAACTTCCATGTCCCAGCCGCACCAGGGAAATTCGTGGACCTCAGAATCACCATGTCCATGGTCAACGACCAAAACACCTCCAGGATCGAAATCGAAAGACTCGCATCGGAAAACACAAAAAACTTCATAGAAAACGACTCGCAAGTCACCCTAGGCATCCGCGTGGATGTCGAGGACAGACCATTCCATGACATCACCAAGGCCATCGCTAAAACCCGTGAGGACTGGCCAAAAGCCGTCAAGCATTCCAACGACTCCTTCTCCTTCTCACCCACACCACCGAACTCGCTGGTCGTCAGGGCATCAAGATTCCACGCCACCGAAAACAAGTCCCTAAACGACCTCCCAGTATTCAAGCGCAGCGACGAGTGGCTTACCGACCTCGAGAGACCTGTCGAGGCCGACAGAGGGCTCCAAAACCGCACAGACCTCTTCTCCCCGGGATACTTCGAGATCAAACTCATCGCCGGTGACTTCGCCATACTCCAAGGCGACATCGTCACATCCGAGGCGCGGAAGATAGAATTCAAAACCAACCCTGAACCCGTCAGGCAGGACAAGATTGACTCATTCGCCAACATACTCAAATACAGCATGATGAACTTCGTCGTGAAAAGAGACGAACTCAAGACCGTGATCGCTGGATACCCCTGGTTCCTCGACTGGGGCAGGGACACACTCATCTGCGCAAGGGGGCTCGTCAAGGCAGGCTTGAAGGAGGATGTCGCCAACATCATACTCGCCTTTGCGAAATTCGCGGAGAACGGCACCTTGCCGAACATCATACACGGCGCCGAAGCCGGCAACCGCGACACTTCCGACGCGCCTCTCTGGCTCTTCACCGCATGCGCCGACTTCATACGTGAATTCCCGGAACACAAAATCCTGTCGAAAAAGATTCCAGGAAAGGACACCACGCTCCTTCAGACTCTCGAGGAGATCGCCGAGTCATATATCTCGGGGACCCCCAACGGGATCGAGATGGACTCATCATCGGGTCTCGTCTTCAGCCCGTCGCACTTCACGTGGATGGACACCAACTACCCCGCCGGGACGCCCAGAGAGGGATATCCGGTCGAGATACAGGCCCTCTGGTTCGCCGCGCTGCAACTCCTCGCCGACAGCACCGGGGACAAAAAATGGGCACACATGGCCGAGAAAGCCAGAAACTCAGCATTGAAACTATTCGTCAACGAGGAAGGCTGGCTCTCGGACTGCCTGCACGCCCACAAAGGCACCCCGGCGGAAAAAGCCGCCAAAGACGACGCCCTGAGGCCTAACCAACTGCTCGCAATAACTCTCGGCCTCGTCAAGGACTGCGAAACCCGCAGAAAAATCCTTGATGCAACATCATCCCTGCTCGTGCCCGGTGCAATCAGAAGCCTCGCAAACCGGCCGGTAAAAACACCAATCGAAATAAAGGACAGATCGGGAAAACTACTCAACGATCCACACAACCCATACTGGAGCAGATACGAGGGGGACGAGGACACCAGGCGCAAGCCCGCCTACCACAACGGCACCGCGTGGACATGGCTCTTCCCTTCATGGCCGGAAGCCCACTTAATCACCTACGGCGACAACGGCAGGCAGACCGCCAAGTCGATCCTCTTCTCCGCGCACTCACTGCTCAAGACAGGATGCATCGGGCACATCCCCGAAATCCTTGACGGCGACGCTCCCCACCGACAGAGAGGATGCGATGCCCAGGCTTGGGGCACAACAGAGATCTTCAGAGTATGGCAGATGCTGAACAACTGAAAAAACTCACCAAAAATGCTGCTCTTCAAAGACTTCATCCTAAGGAAATACAAGAAACCACTCTACCGCGTGCCTATAAGCCTTGCCATACCCTGCCCACACAGGGTCGGGAACAAAGGCCAGGGTTGCCTCTTCTGCCCCGAGGACGGCGCACAAGCAAGGCATATACGCCACTCGATGGACATTCCCGAGCAGGTCGAGAAGGGCATAGCCTATATCCGCAGGCGCTACGGCAAGGACTGCGGACTGATCGCCTACCTCCAGTCATTCACCAACACTAACGACTCCGCCGAGAACCTCGAGAAGACCTACTCGCGGATACTCAACCTGGCAGACTTCGAGATGCTTATAGTCTCTACCCGCCCGGACTGCCTCCCGGAAAATGTCATGGACTACCTCCAAAAAATCAACTCGACTCTCGACCTATGGATCGAGCTGGGAGTCCAGACAGCAAACGACAAGACTCTGGGGCAGATGAACCGACAGCACTCTTTCAAGGAGGTCGAAAACTCCGTCCGAAAACTCCATGCCCGCGACATCAAGTCCGCAGCGCATGTCATCCTTGGGCTCCCAGGCGAGGACACAGCCGACTTCCGAGACACCGCCGCCAAAATCTCAAACCTCCCCTTCTCCGCTGTGAAGATACACAACCTGCTGATCCTCAAGAACACCCCCCTGGCCTCAATCTACCACCGCCAGAAAAACAATATGCCGACAAATATCCCGAAGATCAGGCCCCTGAACGAATACGAGTACGCCGAAGCCCTCGCAGACTTCATCCGCCACATCCCAGTGGAATGGCCGCTCATGCGTGTAATGGCAGATGCCACTGACGAGGATATCATCGCACCAAAATGGTGGATGAGAAAAGGGCAGTTCCTCGAATTCCTCAAAACCAAGCTCGATTCCAGCGACACCAACTCATTGTTGCCCGAGGTCGTCACCGCAGACGGGTCTAAAACTCTATACCACCCCGTCTACAGACAGCATTTCCACTCTCTCGCAGGTGCCGTGTCCGAGGCAAAAAACAAATTCATCGCACCTTGCCAAATTCGCAAAATGCTCAGGAAAATGAAAAACGTCAGAATCCTAGACATCGGATTCGGACTGGGCGTCAACGCACTCGAGGCCTCAAAACTCGCAAACCATGTCCGATCAGGGAAACTCAACATCACATCACTAGAGAAAGATATCAAGACCATCAATATCGCTGCCCAGAAAAGCCCAAAAGACCATGCGCTTGCGAATCTCGCGAAAAACCTTCACCATAAGGACAATTTCTCTGAGATAAAAGTCATCCCCGGCGACGCACGCAGAACGCTGAAAAATATCAAGACAAAATTCCACGCCGTATTCCTCGACCCATTCTCACACGAGACCAACCCAGAACTATGGACCTACGACTTCATCCGTATGATATCAAAAAAAATCACTCGAAAAGCCATCCTGGCAACATACTCCGCCGCATTCCCCGTCAGGGGCGCAATGATACGCGCAGGCCTAATCATCGGCGACTCCCCGTCATTCGGAAGAAAATCCCCAGGCACACTCGCGGCAATCTCAAGCAAATCTATCAAATCACCAGTCAATGAAAAAACCATGGACATCATCCTCAAGTCCACCGCAGGGCTCCCATACAGAGACCCAGGCCTCAAAAACACCACAGACAAAATCTGCGAAATCCGCAGAAAATCCGTAGCGGAACTCCGCTCACGCGGCATACCGAAATGGTTCAGACAGTAGAGCCAATTTTCAGATTCTGAACATCAGCCTGCAGAGTCTCTTGAGTGCATGCGACTTCATCTTTCCCATCATCCACTCTTCCGATACTCTTTTTGTGAGGAAGCCCATTGTCGGGAATGAATGCTGTAGGAACATGATGTCTGTGATGCGCAATTTTTTCTGCACGGCGAGCGCCCACTCGTTTATCATCTCTCCGGAGCCCTCGCCGACGATCACCGCGCCGATAATCCTGCCGGTCGGAGAGATGAAGGCCTTGACAAAACCCTCCTTGACCTCCTCGGCAATGGCAGCTCCGTAATCCTCGTAGCGGACCTGCACGACCTCATGCCGACGTCCGCTGTCGCGCAAATCATTCTCAGACAACCCGACAGCGCTGACCTGAGGCTCGGTGAAGATCGTAGAAGGCACAGCGTACTTGCGGAAATCGCGCCTGAACGGCCAGGGCAGCATGGTGTTCATCAGCGCGATCATGCCCTGATGCATGGCGGCATGGCTGAACAAATGCTGCCCGTTGCAGTCCCCGACGGCATAGATGTGCTTCTGCGAAGTTCGCAAATGCCGGTCAACTTCGATGCCCTTCGGACTCCACTTTACGCCCGCGTTCTCTAGCTTCAAGCCCGCATAGTCGTGTGTCCTGCCGCTGGCGGCGAGAATGCGCTTGGCACACATGACCTTGCCGGAGTTGGTGGTCAACTGCACGTCGCCGTTCTCCATGACCTTGATCTCCTTCCCTGTCTCGCCGGTGAGCAGCTCGACACCCTCCTTCGCCAGACAAGTCTCGAGCACCTCCGCCGCCTGCAAGTCGCCCCGCGAAAGTATGTGCCCTGAACGCTGGACCATCGTCACCCGGCAGCCCAGGCGCCGGAAGCCCTGAGCCATCTCGCAGGCTATCGCCCCGCCACCAAGCACGATCATGGAATCCGGCACAGCATCAAGCTCGAAGATGTTCTCGTTGGTCAGCAGGCCGGGGACCTTGTCAATGCCAGGGACATCGAGGATAGTGGGCTTCGTCCCCGCGGCAATGAAGATGCGCCGCGCAGTGAAGGTCTTCCCGCCAACACGAACAGTGTGTGGATCAACGAACTCCGCAGATCCCTGACCAAGCTCAAGATGCACCTTCTCAAACATCTTGACCGTCTTCTTCTCGTTGATGAACTTGATGTCTTCCTGGATCTTCGCGAAGATGTCACCGACCGACGGCGCCTGTACTGGCGACAAGCGCATCACCGGGTACTTCTCCACCGCATGACGGAAACGCGCAACCTGCAGCAAGGCCTTGCTCGGGATACAACCGCAATTCATGCACTCTCCCCCGATCTTGTGCTTCTCTATCGCACATACCTTCAAGCCCATAGCACTGCCCATGATGGACACCGCCATCCCCGCTGGACCCAACCCAATGCAAATAATGTCATAATCGTGCTTCATAAAAAAATCCCTTTAAAACAATAAACCGAGCCCCGGGACAACCACCAGAAACCCCGTCACACCGAATCCCAAAAATAATGTAGCCCGAATCAAGAAATTAACCACAGCAACTACTTTAGGGACTGTTGAATAATGAGCCAGTTTCAAAACTCCCCGTGGCCGCCTGCCTGTGCGGTGCACGCAGACAGCCGCGGCTGGCAATTTTGGATGCGAGGCCACGGCGAAATGGCTGGCACTCGTGTGGTAGTCAAGTCAAAGCGCAACTAAAATAGTTGCGCACTCCAGAGCGCCTGCGGCGCAGAAAAACCGACAAAGCGAACCATGATCGCCTGCATATTCGATACCCCGACGGCTCCGCCGTCTCTGGACTGCGGTGCTGCTTTTCCAGCACCGCTTTAACTTCCCTTTTATTCGGATCCTGTACTGACCACGAATAGCGGGGGATGGAGTATGGCCTTTGCCGGGGTGGTACTGGGGTTAAGGTGTCAGGGAATGCAGTACGCGGAAGTTGGAGTTTCATTAGTTGCATTAGTTGCATTAGTTGCATTTGGAAGTGGTGGCATGAAGCGGATTTTCGCGCCGTAGGCGCCGGGAGGGACGGCGCTGCGTGAAAGAACTGGTTGCGGACGGGGAAATGATACTCCGTCCCTTTCGTCCCTTTCGGTTATCCACGCCCCTCACGTGAGGGGCGACTGTTTTTTCGGGAATATTCCG
>CAZANS010000084.1:1584-8497 GCA_964486565.1 uncultured Victivallales bacterium | reverse complement strand
CGCTGGGATTCCGGAGATTCCCAAGAGCTGCTTCAGAGACACCGCGCGTACCGTGATCCGGGAGCCTCCTGCTCTGCCTTCGTCTCGTTGATGAGTGGCTGCAACCGGCATTGCAGCTACTGTATCGTCCCGCACGTCCGCGGCATGGAGAGGAGCAGGCCGGCGCGGGAAATCATCGAGGAATGCAAGTCTCTGGCCGGCGTCGGGGTCAAGGAGCTTATGCTTCTGGGGCAGAACATTGCGGCATACGGGCTGGAGGACAGCCGGGAGTGGGTTGGCGGAGGCATGTCGCCATTCGCCGAGCTGCTGGAGATGGTCAACGATGTCAATGGGATAGAGAGAATCAGGTTCACCTCGCCGCATCCGCTGTTTTTCAACGACCGCCTGGTCGAGGCGGTGACCTCGCTTCCCAAAGTTTGCGAGAACATCCACCTTCCTGTCCAGTCGGGATCGGACAGGATTCTCCGGCTGATGGGACGCGGATACTCCAGGAAAGACTATATGGCGCTTGTCGGCAAACTCAGGGCGCACTCGCCTGAAATCACCTTCTCAACCGATGTGATAGTGGGCTTCCCCGGCGAGACACCAGAGGATTTCGAGGACACCCGATCGCTGCTCAATGAGGTGGAGTTCGACAACTCTTTTGTATTCAAGTACTCTCCGCGCACAGGCACCCCAGCAGCAAAAATGCACGACGATGTCCCGAAAAATGTCAAGGAGGAACGCAACGCAACACTACTGAAAGATCTCAAACAAAGGGTGTCCCTGCATAACAGCAGGCTCGAGGGAAGGGTCCTGGAGGTCATGGCTGAAGGACCCAGCAAGAGAGACAGCGCCAGATGGTCCGGCAGAAGCAGGACAAACAAGGTGGTTGTATTCCCCAACTCACCCAATGCCTCCAGAGGGGATTTTCTTGCCGTGCTCGTGCAAAGAAGCACGTCTGCGACTCTTTTCGGTATTGTACCTGACAAGGTTTTGTGATATAATTCCACGGAGTCGGAGGCTTGGAAAGGCGCCGGGCGGTTGGAAATCTTCCCCCAGAGGTTTGCACTGCCTTGGATATTGTATTATGTTGTCCCTTTGTGTTGACATGTTGTTTTACGGCAATGCGCGGGTGGCGAAATTGGCAGACGCGCCAGACTTAGGATCTGGTGTCTTACGACATGTGGGTTCGAGTCCCACCTCGCGCACCACTTGAGGACGCAAGCATAGGCGGGCATAAGTTATGGAGTTGAGATGAGCAGGAAAAAGCGTTGCAAGGGAATTAGGAGATGGGTCTCGAATCAACAGAAGAGATAATCAAGTCCGGCAAGAAAGAGGTCGAGCTCAAAGGCAAGTGGGCCAGGATTCTTGTTGTTGACGATGAGATCCCAGTGAGGGATTTTCTGCGTGACACCCTGCTTGGATGCAATTACATGGTTGATGTGGCTGGGAGCTGCGAAGAGGCTTTCCAGAAAATCAGTGCCGTCAACTATGATCTGGTTTTAAGTGACATACGCCTTCCCGACTCCACATGCGACACGGTGCTGAGCTACTGCAAGGACAACTCTCGCGGCACCGAAGTTATTCTTATAACCGGCGACCCATATCTTGAGGATGCGGTGCGGGCGGTGAAACAGGGGGCTTTCGACTACCTGTCAAAACCCATCGCCTCGGAGAAGCTAATCGAGAGAGTCGAGTCGGCGTTGGCGCATGCCAGCCGCAGGATCAACACCGCCAGCGAGATGAGTTCGCCGGACAAGGCATACGAGGTCGTAAGGACTCTCGGCGCAGGCAACATGGGAGTGGTGCTGTTGGTCAAGAAGAACAACCACTACTACGCGATGAAGATACTGCGCCGGGAGAACAGCAGCCACGAGCACAAGATAAAGGTACAGCGGTTCATCAGGGAGGCGGAGATCCTCTCAAGGATAAACCATCCGAATGTGATAAAGATTTTCGAGTATGGCGTATCCGAGGACGAGCAGATACCCTACATCGTCATGGAGTTCATTCCCGGCAGGCCGCTGAACCAGATCATGCGCTCGGCGAACTTTTCCAACGAGCAGAGCATCTACATAATCAGACAGCTTGCCGAGGCCTTGGGCACAGTGCACAAGTTCGGCATACTCCACAGGGACATCAAGCCCGGGAACATTCTGATAGCCGACGATCTGAAGATCAAGCTTACAGACTTTGGGATAGCGAAGATAGAAGATTCGGAACTCACGATCACCCGTGAGATCTTGGGATCGCCAGCGTATATGTCCCCGGAGTCCTTCGAGAATTCGGTGCACTGTGACTGCAGGTCGGACATCTTTTCCATGGGCGTCATAGCCTACGAGCTCCTCACCGGGGTAAAGCCCTTCCACGGGGATACGATCGGGGAGATGATGAACTCGATAAAGCACCATCGCCCCATCGAGCCCCTGAAGATAAACAACACCTTCCCACCATACCTGCAGGATGTGCTGGCCAAGATGCTGGCGAAAAAACCCGAAGAAAGATTTTCCTCGGCAAACGAGATAATCAAGGCTCTGGACTACGAGGACGCCCGGGGTCAAGGCAAGGAGGGTTTCACACAAAAGCTCCTAAGGACTCTGCTGCTCCGCAAACCGACTTGGGAGTAGGCCCGCTAAGAATAAATCCACCGCACGCTGTGGCAACTGCTTTATTTAGCTTGAGAGCCAATTTCAAAACTCTCCGTGGCCGCGCGGCTTGCCATTTTGGATGCGAGGCCAGGTCAATACGCAAGTGGGCATACCTGTATAGTCTTTTCCGAATTACCCTTGCATCGGCGTGGAGTTAACAGTAGATTAAGCTCTTGGTTCAGCGGGCATCGCGGCGAGCGTGAAACAACTTAACATGAGAAGTTCAGGCTATGATTAGAGAGGCATGCGGAGTTTTTGGGATCGCATACCATCCTGAGGCGGCGGAGATGGCGAGGTTAGGGCTTTTTGCGCTTCAGCACCGTGGACAGGAGAGTGCGGGGATCTTCCTCAAGAGGCAGGGGATCTGCGAGTGCCGCAAGGGAATGGGGCTGGTGGGGGATGTCTTCGCCAAACTCCCGAAGGAGTGGTGGAAGACTCCTGGACAGACCATGGCCATCGGGCATGTCAGGTACAGCACCAGCGGCAGCTCGTCGGTGATCAACGCACAGCCATTCGCTGTCGAGTTCGACAGGTGGAATCTTGCATTGGCGCACAACGGCACCCTTTCCGACGCTGGGCACTGGCGCAGGCAGCTCAAACGATGCGGCGCCATTTTCCAAGGGGACCTGGACACAGAGATCATCCTGCATCTTGCGGCGCAGCACCATCAGGCCGGGGATACTCCGTGGAAAGCCATGGAGTGGGCATTGGAGCATGTCAACGGGGGGTTCTCGCTGGTGGCGCTTTGCGAGGACGGGATGATGGTGGCCCGAGATTCCCACGGCCTGAGGCCCCTGGCTCTCGGCAGGACAGCAGGAGGGGCTGTAGTTGCCGCTTCGGAGACCAGTGCCTTTGACATGGTGGGGGCAGCCTACGAGCGCGAGGTCGAGCCCGGCGAGATGACGGTCTTCCATTGTGACGGGAGCACCGAGACCCGATTGTTCGGCACTGGCGGCAAACGCTCGCACTGCATATTCGAGCACGTCTATTTCGCCCGTCCCGACAGTCTGGTGTTTGGGGAGAGCGTGTTCCATGTAAGAAAGAAGTTTGGCGCACGGTTGGCACAGGAACACCCGGTTGACGCGGATATCGTCGTACCCGTCCCGGACGGAGGAATGTACGCGGCCATCGGCTTCGCAAAGGCTTCCGGGATACCATTTGAGATGGGGATAATGAGGAACCACTATATCGGCAGGACATTCATAAAGCCTTCCGCTGACGACCGCAAGGCGGCGGTCAACCTCAAGCTTAACCCCATCAGGGAGGCAATCAAAGGCAAGAGCATCTGCCTGGTGGAGGACAGCATCGTAAGAGGGAACACCAGCCGTGAGAGGGTCAGTGCCATGAGGGAATACGGCGCCTCAAAGGTGCATATGAGGATAAGCTGCCCCCCGCATGTCTGCCCATGCTTCTACGGCATAGATTTCCCTAGTTCCGAGGAGCTTATTGCCCACAATCATTCCATCGAGGAGATCGCCGAGCAGATCAATGCCGACAGCCTGGCCTACCTGTCGCTGGAGGGAATGCTGTCCTGCGTCTCCAACGGCTCGTCAAGCTACTGCCACGCATGCTTCTCAGGAGAGTATCCTGTGGAACCCAAACCTTAGAACCCTCTCCAGGGAGTCTCATGAAATGTCCGACAAGCCTAAAATCAAGGATCTGACGGAAGGCAGGCTGCCATGCCCCAACTGTTCCGCGTGGATCCATTTTCAAGACTTCGAGCCACTGCAGATAACAAACTGCCCCGAGTGTGCCGCTCCGGTGTTCAATCCAATGAAGGTAAAGGAGTTCTGGCTTTACAAGCCTCTTGGAGGAGGCGGGATGGGCAGTGTCTACCTGGCGGTTTCAGAGGAGCAGGGAGGGGAGTTCGCCGTGAAGATACTTCCCAGCGAACAGCGTTCCAATCCG
Organism: uncultured Victivallales bacterium; assembly: GCA_964486565.1. Lineage (GTDB taxonomy): Bacteria > Verrucomicrobiota > Lentisphaeria > Victivallales > JAADHT01 > JAFGFR01. Next base: position 3,959 of record CAZANS010000084.1, on the reverse strand, counting down.
GAGCTCATAGCCGCAATCACCAAGGAGGGCGAGATCGGCAGTGTCATCGGCAAGGCCCCAAACATCATCGAGGTCGTTGACTACGGCTGCCACGAGGGAGAGTACTTCACTGCCTCCAGATTTGTCGAGGGGGCAAGGCTGGACATCTTCATATCCAGCGCGTCGAGCCTATCTGAAAGGCAGGCGCTGGACATCATCCTCCAGGTCATTGATGCCGAGATGCACATTGTGAACTGCGGATTCCTCTACCGCGACATCAAGCCGGAGAATGTCATAATTGTCGAGGAGACGGCGCAGGTCAAGCTTTTCGACTTCGGGCTCTGCATGTCGCTGGAGCAGGCATCGAACCCTGATGCCACCGATGCTCTGGAGGGGTCGCCCTTCTATCTTCCGCCCGAGCGCATAGTCGCCGCCCCGGAGGGCGAGTACAGCGAGATCTACAGCCTGGGCATGCTGCTTTTCCACATGCTATCGGGGACGACATACTTCTCCCAGGCGGAGATCAGGAACCTGGTAAACAAGCATGTCAGTCCGCTGAGGGTCGCCAGCGTCACTAACCGACTGAAGCACTGCTCTCCGGAGCTCTCCGCGGCACTTGACAAGATGATCGCAAGAGACCCCAACCAGCGCTACCACAAGCTTTCCGAACTGAAAGCGGTTCTCGAGCACATCTGCAGCAACGCCTCCGGTTATGCCCTTCCCGAAAGCGTACATCAGCATGACGCACGGTCTTTCTCCTCCGCCGATTCCGGGGCTGCCGCATGCAAGCCCGGAAGAAAAGGACTGGCAGCGCTTCTGGTTATTCTTGCCGTCGTGGCGGTTGGAGTTGGCGGCTGGCATCTTATGAACCGTCATGCCGAGCAGGCCAGGATGCGTGAGATCAGAGTGGATGTAGCCGGGAAACTCGGCATATCGCCGGATATTGAAGCCCCGTCGCGCTCTCTGGAGGAGGTGAAAAGGATGTCCGAGAGCCTCGCGCAGGAGCTTCTGTCGGCGCGCGAGCAGGCCCTGCCATCCTTCGACGAGGGAATGGAGGTGTCGAGGATCTGCAAGGATCTTTCAATCTCTGTGGCCATGCGCAAGACTCCTGGGCGCGGTGTGCAGGCGGTTGAGAAGCTTTACTGCGACAGGCTGATGGAGGTGGTGGCGAATGAGCTGGAGAGGTCAGTCGGGGACTTCCCCTTGGAGGATGCCATTGGGAAGGCTGCCGAGACTCTGGGAGTCGCCCTGCCAGCAGTCAAGCCGGATGATACGCCGGAGCAGATTCTCAAGGCTGCCGAGAATGATGCGGAGAGGAAGGCGATGGAGAAGTTCCCATCCAAGGAGCTTGCCGTCGCCAACATGAAGATCCTCAACGCCTACCGGACCCATAGGGAGGGGGATACGGTCACTGTTTCCGACCAAGCGGGGCAAAAGGTCACTGGCGCATATGGCGGCAGGGAGGGGAACTTGCTTGTCATCGGGACAAGGAGAATCCTGATCTCCGACCTGCCCATGAGCGAGAGGATCAAGTTCGACCAGGCATTGAGCTCCGCGAGATGCGCCGAGGAGATCAGGCGGGTCAAGGAGAGGTTCGAAGCTTCGAGGGAGGAATACAGGACAGAGCAGTTGAAAGTGCGCTCGGAGGAGATGCTCAAGGATGCCGGCTACAGCTTGGAGGGCGACAAGCACGTGCATGTCTCCGATCTGGTGGATGCCGCCGTCGAAAGGCAGAGGCACAGGTTCGAGGAGAACCGGAAGGATAAGAAGAAAGAGATCGAGACCCGCCTGGCCAAGGATTTCGACAAGGAAAGATTCTTCCGAGACCATGGCTATGTGATGGTGGACGGGAAGTGGGTCTCCCAGAAGGATGCTGTGGACAAGCTGCTGGACGAACGAAAAGATGCATACGAGAAGGACAGGGCCAGAAGGCTCGCAGATGCCAGGAAGGAAACACTCAGGGAGGCAGAGGAGAAGGTTTTCACGGGAAACAGGTATCTTTTAATGAACGGCAAATGGCGCCCGGCGGCCGAGGTTCTGGAGAACAGGACAAGGCATGTCTACCACCAGACAAAAGAATGAATTGGCATGACAAGAAAGTTCTCGTCACGGGCGGCGGCGGCTTCCTCGGAAGCAATATTGTCGCATCGCTCCTGGAGAAGAACTGTGCAAAAATCAGCTCTTTGGGACGACAAGAACGTCCCGGGCTCTCCAGCATGGGCGTGGAGGTCATACGCGGGGACATCGCCGACAGGGGCATAGTCACGAGCGCGGCGAGAAACGCCGACATCGTTTTCCACACGGCGGCCAAGGCTGGGGTATGGGGCTGGCGTGCTGATTTCCATAAGGCGAACGTTGTCGGGACGGCAAATGTCGTGGCGGCATGCAGGGATGCC
>CAZANS010000084.1:0-1574 GCA_964486565.1 uncultured Victivallales bacterium | reverse complement strand
CTCCACCTGCAGTCGCGCGTTCATCTCCATGAAGTAGAGTTCGCCGTTCGGGGCGTAGGCGAAGGCTTGGGGACGGGTCCGCGGGATGCCGGTGTCCCAGTGCTCGTGCACACCAGCTCGCCCAGCGTGGTCTTCGGCGACGGAAGCATCGAGAACGGCGATGAGTCCTTACCATATCCCGACCGCTATCTGGCACACTACCCAAGGACCAAGGCCGTGGCCGAACGCGATGTCCTTGAAAGCTGCGACGCAAACTTCAGGGCGGTATCCTTGCGCCCTCACCTGATCTGGGGTCCAAGGGATCCCCATCTCCTGCCGAGGGTCCTCGAAAGGGCAACACGAAATAAACTCGTCCAAGTAGGCGACGGAAGCAACCTTGTCGACCTCACCTTCATCGTGAACGCTGCAACGGCCCACGTGAAGGCCGCAGCGGCCCTCTGGGACAACCCGGCAATCTCCGGCAGGGCATACTTCATCAGCGACGGATCCCCCGTGAAACTCTGGGAATGGATAAACTCCATGCTCCAAAACCTCAATATCCCAAAAGTCCAGAGAAGCATCTCGTGCCACACTGCGAGGTTCGCAGGTGCCGCCATGGAGGCCATTTGGGGCATCCTTAGGCTCCCCGGGGAGCCCCCGATGACCAGATTTGTCGCCGCGCAGCTCGCTCATTCACACTATTTCGACATATCGCGTGCAAGGCAGGACTTCGGCTACGCCCCGGCCGTCGCCCCGGAGGAGGCAATGCGCAGGACCGTGGAATATTTCGCATCATCGCAAGACAAGGCGGAAAACTCAGACAAGGCTAAATAAAGGAGAACACATGGATAAGCTTCTTAGTGTTGTTGACGTGTCCAAGATCTACAGCTCCCCGGGGGAATCCGGGGGCATAAAAATCCTTGACAAGCTCTCAATGGCGCTCGAGCCAGGCGAGACAGTCGCCGTGACCGCCCCATCCGGCGCAGGGAAGAGCACTCTCCTGAACCTCATCGGCGGACTCGACCGCCCCGATTCAGGAAACATACTCTTCAACGGAATGGATATCGCGAAATTCGCAGACCGCGAGCTCGCCGCATACCGCAACCGGCATATCGGATTCGTCTTCCAGGAACACCACCTGCTGCCACAGTGCACCGCCGTCGAGAACGTTCTTCTCCCAACCATTCCCGCCGCGTACGGCGGAAGCAAGAACGACGTGCTCGAAAAGGCCAGATTTCTTCTGGAGCGGGTAGGGCTCGCGGACAGGGCCGCACATCTCCCCGGACAGCTTTCCGGCGGCGAACGCCAAAGGGTCGCGCTCGCAAGGGCTCTAATCAACTCACCATCCATACTCCTCGCAGACGAGCCCACAGGTTCACTCGACAAGGCAAACGCCGAAAAACTCGCAGACCTGCTCATCGAGATCAACTCATCGGCAAAAACCGCAATGATCATCGCAACTCACTCCGAAGACCTGGCATCCAGAGCATCACGACACCTCCGGCTGGATAACGGGAAAATAGCACTGTGAAACATTCAGCCTAAATAAAGCAGTTGCCGCAGTGTGCCGTGGATCTATTCTTATTTTGAGTGAC
>CAZANS010000083.1:0-8685 GCA_964486565.1 uncultured Victivallales bacterium | reverse complement strand
GCCTCGCATCCAAAATGGCAAGCCGCGCGGGCACGGGGAGTTTTGAAATTGGCTCTGTTGTTTATCTGATGGGCTGCGACGACGCAAGGCACCCGTCCGCCTGAGCCGCTACCATCTCAACAGCGTGGCACCCCAAGTCAGACCGGCGCCGAAAGCGGTGAGAAGCAAATATTCGCCTCTCTCGACCTTACCGCCGCGAGCAATCTCGTCAAGAGCTATGGCTATCGAGGCCGCTGATGTGTTCCCGTACCTGCTGACGTTTATGAAGACGTTTTTCTCGGTGAGGTTCAGGCGTTTGCCGACCGCCTCGATGATGCGCCGGTTCGCCTGGTGAGGTATCAGCCAGCGCAACTCGGAAGAGCTTATCCCGGCTTCTTCCATAACCTCCCTACTGGCTCCGACCATCGCGTTCACAGCCTGTTTGAACACCTCCTGCCCCTCCATCCTTATATAATGCAGCCGCTGGTCTATGACCTCCTTGGTGATGGGCATTACAGATCCCCCGGCCTTGACAATCAGGATGTCGGTGAAGTTGCCGTCGGCTGCAAGCTTGCTGGCAACTATCCCACCGCTGTCGCTGCTGTCCTTTCTTGCCTCTAGCACCACTGCCCCCGCGCCGTCGCCGAACAGCACGCAGGTGTTGCGGTCCTCCCAGTCGGTAAGCATCGTTATCTTCTCAACCCCCACAACCAGGGCCTTCTTCAACGATGGGTGTGTCTTCACCATGGAGTTCACAACGTCCAGAGCATAGAGGAAGCCGCTGCATGCCGCCTGCATGTCGAAGCATATCGCCCCGGGGGGCACCTTGAGCTTCCTCTGCAGCACGCACGCCGTGCTGGGGAAAGGGTAGTCGGGGCATACTGTGGCGACGATTATCATACCGATCTCGTCTGGGGATGTCCCTGAGGACTCGAGCGCCCTGAGGCATGCGTGCGATGCCATGTCCGATGCCGACTCGTCGTCGGCGGCTATGTGCCTCTCCTCAATTCCCGTCCGAGTCCTGATCCACTCGTCCGAGGTGTCCACTATCTTCTCAAGATCATGGTTTGTCAGAATGCGTTCCGGCGCATAGGATCCGGTGCCGATTATCTTAATTCCCATTTACCGTGCCTCTGTGTCTTGTGTTATCTAGCCTACGCCTATTCCGGCATCGGCTATGTTCTGTGTAATATGGCGGTTGATGCCGAACTTCACAGACTCCTCAGCCACTCTTATGGCATTCCTTATTGCGCGCGGGCTCGACGAGCCGTGCCCTATGATGCAAATCCCGTTGACCCCCAGCAGCCTGGCTCCGCCATACTCCTCGGAATCCCCTATGGCCTTGAGCTCCCTGAAAGCGTTTTTCAACAGCATCGCGCTGGTCTTGCGGAATGCATTCTTGGTCAAGGAGCGCTTGAGCCAGTACATCGCCGCGCGTGCCATGCTCTCATTCGACTTCAGGACGATGTTTCCTACGAACCCGTCGCAGACGACCACGTCCGCCACCTTCTCGTATATCGCGTTGCCCTCGACATTCCCTATGAAGTTAATCGGCATATCCGAGAGCAGCTTGAAAGTCTCCTTTGTGAGGTCGTTGCCCTTTGTCTCCTCCTCGCCGACACTGAGCAAGCCTATCCTGGGCCTTAAAATGCTGAAAGCAAGCCTAGCGAATGCCTCGCCCATGATTGCGAACTGCGCAAGATGTACAGGCTTGGAGTCAAGATTGGCGCCGGCATCTATAAGAATGAAGGAGCCTTCCTGAGCTGGCATTATGATCCCGATGCCAGGCCTGTCCACCCCGGGGAGCATGCGCATCTTGACCTTTGTTGCTGCGACGGCGGCACCTGTGTGCCCCGCGCTGACGACCGCGTCGGCTTCGCCCTTGCTGACCAAAGTTGCTGCGACGGTTATAGAGGAGTTTTTCTTTGCCCTTATAGAAGCCGAGGAAGGCTCGTTCATGGACACCGTCTCGTCGGCGTGAACCAGCTCCAGCCGTGTATTGCCGTGTATCTTGAACTCGCGCATCAGAGGCCCAAGCTTATCCTTGTGCCCCACTAGCAGGATCGTTATGCCTGGATAATGCTCCAAGGCTTCCGCGACCCCCTCCACAACCACCCGGGGAGCCTTGTCTCCTCCCATGCCGTCAACTGCTATTCTCATTGTCTCGCGCCGGTCACTCGGATTTAGTAACAACCTGCTTGCCCTTGTACATGCCGCAGGCTCCGCAAACCCTGTGCGATATCACTGCCGCGCCGCACGACGGGCAGGTCGAGGTCTGGATCCCCTCGTAACGGTTCGCCGCCTTGCGCTGGCGGATCCTCATCTTCGATGTCTTTCTTTTTGGTACAGGCATTGTCCATATCCTCCTTTAAGGCAGAAATGTGTACGATATCAAAATCACGAAAACCCACAATGGCGACAGCCCGGAGGCTCACCCGCCGCAAAAGGGTAGTTAATATTGACCTGCTTGCATCCAAATCAAGTCAATTTTATATATTTTGACGTTAAATTTTCAGCCTTTTTAGCGCTTCCGGCCTTTATTTCGGCCAGAAGTGCTCTATTATATACGATTTTCCCCGCACGGCAGGGGGATTCTACCGGCGCGGATAGCCGGCTTGTATCCGGAACTTAATGGAGGCAACAACCCATGACTCAAACAAGTGATAAAGATAGCAAATGGAAAGGGAAGGTGGCGAAGAACTCTGCCCCGTCCGAAAGGGAGGTGGAGCTTGAGGCTAAAGTGACCGAGCTGGAGGCTCTGCTTACCGAGTCCCGCGACAAGGCTCTTCGCATGATGGCGGACTACGACAATTTCCGCAAACGTTCATTCAGGGAACTCGGTGACACCCGCTACGCAGCCAAGGCAGACACGATCATACCAATGTTGAACGTCCTCGACCATTTCAGGCTCGCCGTTGCCGCCGCGGAGAACTCAGGAGACATGAACACCATCCTTGAGGGGATGAAGATGATCTCTGCGGAATTCGCGAGGGCTCTCGAGGATCTTGGTGTCGAGCAGCTTGATGCAACAGGCCAGATGTTCGACCCGGCGTTGCACGAGGCTGTAGCCAAAGAAAGCTCGGAACTCGAGGAGGGGACGGTCATCAGCCAGTGGAGATGCGGCTACAGGATGGGCGGGAAGCTGCTGAGGCCAGCCACTGTTGTCGTGAGCGGAGGTGCCGACGAGGGAACGCCCGAGGAGGATGCCAATGGCTAGAGACTTCTACGAGATTTTAGGTGTGCCTAAGACGGCCAGCGAGCCCGAGATAAAGAAGGCCTACCGAAAGCTTGCCATCAAGTACCATCCCGACAAAAACCCTGACGACAAGTCCGCAGAGGACAAGTTCAAGGAGCTTTCCCAGGCCTACGAGGTGCTAAGCGACCCTTCCAAACGCTCGAGGTACGACCAGTTCGGTGCCCAGGCATTCTCGGGTGCCTCCTCCAGAGGCGGAGGTTTCGAGGGCTTCCACGACCCATTCGACATTTTCAGTCAGGTCTTCGGCGGAGGGGGAGGCGGGATAGACCTTGGAGACCTGCTTTTCGGCTCCGGGCGCAGATCCTCCGGACGCTCAGGCGCGACCGACGGCTCGGATCTTCGGTTCGACATCGAGATTGACTTCGAGGATGCAGTCTTCGGCGCGGACAAGACCATAAGGATCCCTCGGCTGGAGACCTGCTCCGATTGCGGTGGAACAGGCTGCGCCAAAGGCTCCTCACCGCAGACATGCAAACACTGCGGGGGGGCAGGGCAGATTTCAAGCTCACAGGGCTTCTTCAGCGTCAGGCAGACCTGCCCCTCATGCAACGGCCAGGGACGCGTCGTCACAAACCCCTGCAAGACCTGCCGCGGGCAGGGTCGGGTAAGGACGGAGAAACAACTCAAGATTCATATCCCACCCGGCGTGGACACTGGTTCGAGGCTCAGAGTTTCCGGGGAGGGCGAGGGAGGCATGCGAGGCGGCCATCAGGGGGATCTCTATGTTGTGATCCATGTCAGGCCACACGAGATTTTCCAGCGCGACGGCGCGGACATTTTCTGCGAGCTGCCGATAGACTATCCCACTGCCGTGCTGGGCGATGTGGTCCCTGTACCCACCATCACCGGGAAGGCTAAGATGAAAATCCCCCCGGGCACTCAGAACGGCACGATTCTCAGAATGAAGGGCAAGGGCATGCCCTCCCTGCGCGGCGGAGGAAGAGGCGACCAACACGTCAAAATCTTCATTGAGGTGCCAAAGAGCATCAGCCGCGAGCAAAGACAGCTTATGGAGAAATACAAGGAACTCGCCGACAAGTCCTCCCATCCGATCATTGACGCATTCCTCAACAAGGCGAAGAAATTCTTCTCATGATGAAAACTCATATCCTCGGCCTTGTGCTTTTCTTTCACCATAAGGCCTCCATGCCTCCACCCGGGGCAGCGTCGGACGAAAATGAGTTTTCATATTTCATTGAGCCGTGATGACAGCGATCAATTCGACGAGGTGCCCTGGAGCCAGTCTCAAAATGGCCTTTTAACCCCAAACGCGATGCTTGAGGCAGGGCACTTGTGAAAAACTCAGTCGGCAGTTTTTTGACCATAAGGGTATCCTCGGAAGCCCTTGCGCTGCCGGCGGCGATGTCGGTAGCCTTGTTTTCCCTGCTCGGCTACCTCGGGGAGAACAACTGGGTCTGCGACCTCTTCTCACACTTCAGGGCCCAATATCTGATTGCCGCATTTCTCTGTCTTGCCTGGACTATGGTGCTTGAGGCTCTCTCACGCAGGAGGTCAACCCGCGGCAAAACAGAGCATTCAGAGAAGGCAAAGATGACGGCCCCGAACACTAGATTCGCCGCCAGAATATCTGCCGCCATCCTGATGATCGCCGTAATTGCGCTGAATTCCATCGAGATCATGCCCTTGTACATCTCCAGCCATCACAACGCCCCGGCATGCCCATACAAAAAAATCAGGCTGATGAGCGTGAATGTCAACACTGCGAACACCCGCAACGAAGACCTTGTCGCCCAGATCGCCTCCGCCGACCCGGATATCCTCCTGCTGATGGAGGTCAACGACAAATGGATCGCCGCTCTGGAGAGGATACGGGAAATCTACCCACACTCCACGATATACCCGCAGGAAGACAACTTCGGCATCGCATTATTCTCAAAAAACGAGCCGGTGAGCTCAAAGGTGTCGTTTTACGGGCAATACCGCATACCCTACACCATGACAAAAATATCCCTCGGGGGCTCAGAGTTGACAATCTTGGGTGTCCATACACTGCCCCCGGTGTCAGCCGGAAATTCCTCAGACAGAAATCTGATGCTACAAAAAATCGCCGAATTCGCAAAAAACACCGATTCACATATCGTCGTCATGGGAGATCTCAATATAACCCCGTGGTCAAAGCATTTAAAAAAACTTCTATTCAACAGCAAGCTGCGAAATTCGCAGAAAGGCTTCGGCATACAGCCCACATGGCCTGTACAGAACATATTCCTGCGCATCCCGATTGACCACTGCCTCGCCTCAGAAGGCATAGCCGTATTCTCCCGCAAAACCGGCACCGCATTCGGCTCCGACCACTTCGCAATCATCCTCGAGATCGGAATACCAGCGCGGTATTGATACCGCCAAAGCCTGAGTTGGTCTTGAGGATGTAATCTCCTTGTATTTTCTGTGGCATGTCGGAGACCCATCCGTCGGAGAGGGAGTCTGGAGTTTTGAATCCCACGGTCGGCGGCACAGTACGGCGCTCGAGTGCTTTGAGTGAGACTATGGACTCGAGCAGGCCGGCGGCGCCCATTGTGTGCCCGATCGAGCCTTTGACGGAAAACACGGGGATTTCCTTTTTGAATACCTTTTTGTATGCGGCCATCTCCATACTGTCGTTGTATGATGTCCCCGTACCGTGTGCGCAGACAGCGGCGATATCCTCTGGGGACAGCCTGGCGAGTGCTAGCGCGGCATTTATCGCCGCCACCAGCCCGTCGCCCTCTCGGGAGGGGCCTGTGACGTGGTTTGCGTCGGAGGCGGCACCCCAGCCGACCAAGCCGCCGATGTCGCCTTTGGAATACTCCGTCCCTTCAAGAAGGACGGCGGCGCAGGCCTCGCCGATGGCCAGGCCGTCCCGGCGTGAGTCGAAAGGCTTCACCGGGGTGGGGCTGCTGTTGTCAGAGGACAACGCCTGGAGGGCCGAGAACCCGGAAAAGACGAATTCCGAGACGATATCCACGCCCATCACGGCGATTCTTTTGTATTTTCCTGCGGCGGTCGTCTCGGCGGCGCGGGCGAGAGCGAGACTGGACGAAGCGCAAGCGGAGGAGACGACGCAGCCATGCTTGATGCACAATCTAGCAAACATTTTCCGCAGAAGCGAGTCGAGGCTGTAATCGAGGACAGAGCTGTTGCCTCGGCATTCCCGTTCGAGCAGATCAACCTCTCCCTTGGTCGTGCCGAGGACGAGGAAGTCGGCATCCCAGCCTCTGATGGTACCGACAAGAGGCTCGACCAAGCCCCACAGCAAGGATTCCCCGTTTTTCCGGGGCATCAGCTCGGCGGCCGCGCATCTCTTGCAGTCGAAATGATCCACTGGAAACCTGTCGCAACACCTTATGGCCGTCTGGGATGACATAAGCGCGTCCCAGAGCGCATCGGCACCGACTCCGAAGGGCTGGCCAACACTGCATCCTTGATCATAACAGGCATAGTTTCAGCCTATGAAATGGTGGATGAAGGGGACGATGTCGTTTATGGCATCCTCGAATAGCAGGTGTGCCGCGTGATCGAGGGTCAAGGTTTCGGCATGGGGGAAGAAGTCCACCCATTTCTCGAAGAAATGATGTGTGAAGCACCAGTCCTGCATGCCCCAGATTATGGCGACGGGCTTTTCCCTGAACATCCAGAGTCCGTGCTCGATCCCGAGGAGCGTCTCGAAGGAGGGGTGCTCGGGCTTCATTGGTATGTCCTGGACGAATCGGAGTATGGCCGTGCGATCCTCGCGCCGCTCGGAGAAGGGAAGCAGATAGCCGGCTCTCACATTGTCTTCGAGCGGGGTCACGGTGGTCATTCGAGTTGCGGCTCTGGCGAAGAGATTCAGGTCAACGATGAGTTTTTCCCCAAGGAAGGGCAGTTTGCCCAACTTTATCAGCAGCGGGATGCGGTCCATTGCGAAGGCGGCGGTGTTTGAGATTATAATTCTTTTGATTCTTTCGGGATATCGGAGGGCGAACCCGAGGCCTATCGGGCCGCCCCAGTCGTGGACCAGCAGGTTGATATTGTCGAGCTTGGTGCCCAGGACAAAGGCCTCGAGGTTGTCTATGTGGGTCTCCAGCCTGTATGGGAAAGCCGCGGGCTTGTCCGACAGGCCGAAGCCAAGATGATCCGGCACCACGACCCTGTGGGTCTTGCGGAACTCTAGGACCAGATTCCTGAACATGAAGGACCATGTGGGATTGCCGTGGATCATCAGGAATGTACCCCCTGAGCCCTCGTCAAGATAGTGGCAGCGGTTGGCCGCCAACTCGAAAAAATGCGGCTCGAAGGGGTAGATGTCCTTGATGGGGTCAATATTGACGTTCACCACTCCACCCCCATTGCTGTGCAGTTTATTCCGCTGCCGATGCCAAGGACCGCCAGCCGGTCGCCCTGTTTGAGTCTGCCGCATTCCGCGGCGAGCGCGACGGTCATGGGGCAGGAGACCGATCCTGTGTTGCCGAAGTCCTGTAGTGTGGGGAAATCTTTTGCCATGTCGAGCCCGAGGGTGTCGAATACAAGCCTTCTGTGCGCCACGCCCACCTGGTGCGTGCATACGCAGTCGGGAGTGGTGTTGTCCCATCCCGACTCCCGCTTGAATATCTCCCATGTCGCGACTGCAGTATCAACGCCGCGCTTCATCAGCTCCTCAGCGTCGGTTGTCATCAGGGTGTTTTGGTTGTCGCTCATCCCGCGGTCGGCATTCCCCCGGCATAGGTTGTTGTGTTGTGTGTCGGCGAGGGATGAAGCTGCGACAAGCGAAGGCCTGTGGATGTGGGTGTCTTTTCTTGAGATTACAGCCGCCACGGCCCCGGAGCCGATGGTCAGTGAGGCGAAGCAGGGTTTTATCGTCCGGCGGGTTAGTGTGTGGTCCTCCAGCATCGCCTTGATGGTGCTCTCCACCAGCGGCCGGCTGTTCTCCCCAGCGACCAGAAGCGCCGAACGTATCTGGCCAAGCTCGATCATCCCGGCGGCAACAACCATGCCGGTAAGTACCCCCAGGCAGGCATTCGAGATGTCGAAGACCAGGCAGTCCCCGGGCAGTCCTAGGGTGTCGTGCACTATACTGGCGGTGGCAGGCTCAAGACAGTCCCGGCACACCGAGCACATTATCAGGCAGCCGATGTCGTCTTTGGCAACCGATGCACGCTCGATAGCCTTCCTGCCTGCGACTGCGGCGCCCTGGCTCGGCAGGAATCCTTCGTTCCAGAAATAACGATTCCGTATGCCTGTCATCATCTCCAGCCTGCCCTCGGGCAGCTTGAGCCTCTCGTAAACAGGCGCAAGCCTCGCCTCAAGCTCCGCAGAGCTGACCTTCACCGGCGGAATCTCGTAACCGAAAGAGTCTATACATACGTTTTTGTAAAGCATTCCCAGCAAAATCCCATTTGATAAAGCCTCTGTTGCGGCTATAGTTAAACAGCCTACCGTAGGACTTTGGCGTTCGAAGTTTGGAATTTATACGT
>CAZANS010000082.1:0-8818 GCA_964486565.1 uncultured Victivallales bacterium | reverse complement strand
GCCAATGGCATAAATATCAAGCCGGCACCGAAGACCCGCCAGAAACCTATGCTGGACGCAGGGATATCGCAGTACCGGGTAAGGATGGCCGCGGTGGAAGCCAGCATCGCCGATGCCAGCCATGCCATTAGGATTCGAGTGTTCGTCATCGAGACGAGCCCCCCTCCCATTCGGAAAGAATCATGTCGGCGGCCTCGAGTATGCCCTCGGCGACGACGACCCCTTCTGGGACATCGTCCAGGTGCATACTCCCGTGCCCTGTCAGGACATAAATGCCCTTCGCGCCGCCATTGTTCGCCAACTCGACATCATGCGGATGGTCGCCGACAACGAAGGATCGGCGAAGGTCTATAGCATGATCAGCCTCGGCGATCTTCAAGAAATGAACCTTGGGCTTGATGCAGCAGCAGCCGTCCCCGCGAGCATGGGGGCAGACATACAACTCTATAATCTCGACACCGTGCCCACGCAGCGTGTCGCGGACATAGTCGTTGACATGCCTGACATCCTCGATCGTGATCCTCCCCAACGCCACTCCCGGCTGGTTGGTCACTATAAAAAGCTTGTATCTCTCACCAAGCCTGGACAAGGCCGCGAAAGTGCCGTCGAAAAATTTCACCTGACTCTCACACGACAAATCACCGAGATCCTCTATCAGCGTGCCATCACGGTCCAGAAATACCGCCCCGAACTTCTCCATCTCAACTCCATCTTCAAAGAAATCAAATCCAATCAAAACCACGCGGTATAGTACTACCGCGTGCGAATTCCGCAACCGCCTGTCAAACATTTGGCATTGCAGATTTTTATCCCTTGTTCTCTCCGCCGGGGGTTGAAAAAGCGGCATAGAGATGGAATATTGGAGTAAAGATAAGGATAATCATCATGAAAAAAATATTGCTCGACACGGATATCGGAAGCGACATAGATGACGCAGTATGCCTGGCCTATCTGCTTGCCCAGCAGGACTGCGAGCTGTGCGGCATAACCACAGTATCGGGCGAGGCGGCAAGGCGCGCAAGCATGGCCAGCGCCATGTGCAAAATCTCCGCAAAGCAGGTGCCCATTTATCCGGGGATAGAGGCTCCGCTGTTTGGGAAGCAGAGGCAGCCTGCCGCCCCCCAGGCCGAGGCGCTGGCAAGATGGCAGCACGACTCCGACTTCCCCGTCGCCGACGCCATAGGATTCATGCAACGTGTGATTCGAGACAATCCCGGCGAGGTCACATTGCTGGCCATCGGCCCCATGACCAATGTGGCCGTGCTCTTCGCCATGGATCCAGAGATTCCCTCATTGCTCGACTCCTTGGTCCTCATGTGCGGCATTTTCGAGGGCGACGGCAGGAAGTGCGAGTGGAACGCTTTGTGCGACAGCCATGCGACGGACATTGTCTACAGGAGCAGTCCCAAGACATTCCGTTCTGTCGGGTTTGACGTGACTCTGAAGGTCACCATGGACGCTGCCGAGGTGAGGGATGTCTTCACCCGGCACGAGCTTCTACGACCAGTGCTGGACTTCTCGGAGATTTGGTTCAAGCAATCCGGCAGCAAGATAACATTCCACGACCCACTGGCCGCGGTATGCCTCTTCGACGAAGGTGTCTGCGGCTTCGAACGCGGCAAGGTGACCGTCGAGACAGCCGAAGGCGACCTCGCCGGTTTCACAAAATGGGAAAAAGACCCAGCCGGATCCCATGAGGTGGCCCTAACCGTTGACCCCAATAGATTTTTCAAGTCATATTTCAAACCCTTCGGACTATAGGTGCATTATGGAAAACCAGAAAAAAAAGAAACTTAATGTCTGCGATTTTCGCAAGATGAGGGAGGCACGGAAAAGAATAGTTGCCGTGACGGCATACGACGCCCCAACCGCGAAATTCGCAGATGCCAGCGGGATACACATGATCCTCGTCGGCGACTCTCTGGGCATGGCTGTGCTGGGATACGACAACACCATTCCCGTGACTCTTGAGGAGTCCCTGCACCATTGCCGTGCTGTGAGGCGTGGGGCAAGGGGCGCATTCGTGGTGGGGGACATGCCCTTCATGACCTACCACGCAAGCATCGAAAGGGCGCTTCTGAACGCGGCAAGATACCTCCAGGAGGGCGGAGTTGACGCTGTCAAGCTGGAGGGCGGAGGGAAAATGGCACCGACGATCAGAGCGATGGTTGACGCTGGTGTCCCGGTGCTGGCGCATATCGGGATACTCCCGCAGAACGTCCTCACATCAGGTGGCTACCGTATCGCAGGAAGGACTGAGGACGAGGCGCTCAGACTCATCGAGGACGCCAAAAGCCTCGAGGCTGCCGGCGCATTCGCCGTGGTGCTCGAGGGAATACCCGCGGAAGTCAGCCGAAGAATCACCGAGTCGGTCGAAATCCCGACCATCGGAATCGGCGCAGGAATCCACTGCAGCGGACAGATCCAGGTCATAAACGATATCCTCGGGCTCTTCACCGACTTCCTACCGAAACACGCTAAACGATACGCCAAGCTCGACGACGAAATCGTCAAGGCTCTGACAAGCTACGTCTCAGAGGTGCAGTCTTCCGAGTTCCCAGACGACTCACACTCCTTCTGACAGCCCGGAAGCACCAACAAACAATCCTAAAGGGAAACGATATAAGAGCCAATTTCAAAAGTCAAAAATCACGGGATTTCCTGAAACCTGACACCTGCTTTGACGAGCGGAAGCTTCCGAACATAGAACTCTAGAACCTCTCAACCCTATTCTTGACTTCGTGACCCGATTACATCCGGTTTTACAGAGCACCGATCACTACTCGATGTCCGGGAAGAGCTCGTCCTGTGTGGTCAGAGATTTGATGCCGAAGCGCCTCATGGTCTTTTCTGTCACTACACGCCCTTTGGGGGTACGCATGAGGTATCCTTCCTGGATGAGGAATGGCTCGTAGACCTCCTCGATAGTGCCCTCATCCTCGCCCACGGAGACTGCGATGTTCTTGAGCCCTACCGGCTTGCAGTTGAACTTGAATATAATGGTCTCGAGGATGCGGTTGTCCATCTCGTCGAGCCCGTCCTTGTCAATGTCGAGCATCTCGAGCGCCTTGGAGGCCGAGTCGGCGTCAATCACGTTCTTGGTCTTGACCTGCGCGTAGTCCCGGGCCCATTTGAGCAGGTTGTTCGCGATCCTCGGTGTGCCCCGGCTTCTTCTTGCGAGTTCCGTTGCCCCGTCCTCCTTGACGGAGATGCCCAGGAGCCCCGCGGTGCGGTCTATGATCTGCTTGATGATTTCCGGGGGGTAGTAGTCCAGACGGTTGACGAGCGCGAATCGTGACCTCAGCGGCGCGGACAGCATGCCTTGGCGTGTGGTGGCGCCGATAAGTGTGAAGCGCGGGATGTTCAGCCTGACCGAGCGCGCGCCGGGACCCTGATCTATCATGATGTCAATAAAAAAATCCTCCATGGCGCTGTAGAGGTACTCCTCGACGGTGATGTTGAGGCGGTGTATCTCATCAATGAATAGGAAGTCGCCGTCGTCGAGCGAGGTGAGCAGGCCCGCGAGGTCGCCAGGCTTCTCGATCACCGGGCCGCTGGAAGTCTTGATCTTCGCCCCGCGCTCGTTCGCGATAATGTACGCGAGGGTGGTCTTGCCGAGCCCAGGCGGACCGCTGAGGAGTATGTGGTCCAGCGGCTCGTTGCGCTCCTTGGCGGCCTGGACGTAGAGCTTCAGGCGCTCCTTGACCTTGTCCTGTCCAGGGAAGGAGTCGAAGGACTGCGGACGCAGTGTCTGCTCGAACTCGTCGTCCCTCGTGTTGAACGTGGATGTGGTGAAATGCTCTTTTTCCATAGTCAATCGGCAAATAATATCTGTAATCGTTTTGAAAAACGCCATAGTGAAGTTATCGTACATGCCGGAAATTTCCATTGAAGAGATTGAAAAAAGAAGAATATATCAATAAAAGTACAGGAGAACAGATGTCGGACTACAGAATTGAGAAGCTTGCGGCGGACACTATCAGGGTAATTTCAGCGGAAGCGGTTCAAAAGGCCAAGTCGGGGCACCCAGGCATGCCCATGGGCTGCGCGGACTTCGCTTTCGCGCTTTTCTTTAAGTACCTGAGGCACAACCCTGCCGACTCGAGCTGGCTCGGGCGCGACAGGTTCGTTCTTTCCGCCGGGCACGGCTCGATGCTCCTCTATTCGCTCCTGCATCTGTTCGGCTACAAGCTGCCGATGGACGAGCTAAAGAAGTTCAGGCAGCTCGGCAGTCTCACTCCGGGGCACCCCGAGCACGGGCACACTGACGGCGTAGAGGTCACCACCGGGCCTCTGGGCAGCGGGTTCGCTTCAGGTGTCGGCATGGCGCTGGCTCTGAAGTCCTTCGCCGCGCGCACAGGACTGGACAAGACCGGCCTGATGGACAACAAGGTGTACATGATCTCAGGCGACGGCTGCATGATGGAAGGGGCGACTTCCGAGGCAGCATCCTTCGCAGGGCATCAGAAGCTGGACAACATCATATGCTTCTACGACGACAACCAGATAACCATAGAGGGCTCGACTGCCCTGGCATTCTCGGAGGACGTGGGCAAGCGCTTCGAGGCATACAACTGGCGGGTGCTGAAGTGCTGCGACGCGAACGACGCGGCACAGATTGACGCCGTCCTGAAGGAGGCGCAGGCATCGGACGGCAGGCCGACCCTGATAGTCGGCACAACCAAGATAGGCTTCGGCGCGCCGAACAAGCAGGGCAAGGCATCAGCCCACGGCGAGCCTCTCGGCGACGATGAGGTCGCGGCATTGAAGAAAGCCCTCGGGTTACCAGAGGATAGCTTCCACGTCCCCTCCAAGGTAAGGGAGGCCATTGCCGCAAGAGCCAAGGAACTCTCGGCCATGGAAGGCAAGTGGTCAGCCAGACTTGCCGATTTCAAGGCATCCAACCCCGAGGCCGCGGCCAAGATTGATGCGATTTTAAATGCTGATGTGCCCTCGGACATCCGGGGCAAGCTGCTTGCTGCCGCGCCGGTCGAGAAGCCCGATGCCACCCGTTCATCCGGCGGCGCGGTGCTCCAGAAGGTCTCAGAGCTCGTACCGGCTCTGATCGGCGGAGCCGCGGACCTCGCACCTTCCACCAAGACGAACATCAAGAACTCCGGGAGCTTCTGCCCAAAAGACCGTGCGGGACTAAACCTGCACTTCGGCGTCCGCGAGCTAGCAATGGGATTCATAGGAAACGGTATGGCACTCTCTGGAACCTCGATCCCATATGTCTCGACATTCTTTGTCTTCTCGGACTACATGAAGCCCGCAATAAGGCTCGCCGCCATACAGAAGCTGCACATAATCTACGTGTTCACACATGACTCGTTCTTCGTCGGCGAGGACGGCCCCACGCACGAGCCCGTCGAGCAGGCCGCGATGCTGCGCTCAATCCCCGGGATGACCGTGCTCAGGCCGGCAGACGCAAACGAGACCGCACACGCATGGGCATACGCCGTCAAGGCCCACGCCCCGGTGGCAATACTGCTCACACGACAGAACCTCGACCCCCTCACGCCGGAGCTGGCGGCAAAGATCAATATCGAGAAAGGCGCATACGTCCTCTCAGAAGACGACGATTTCGAGATGATCCTGATCGCCACCGGATCGGAGGTGAACACCGCCCTCGGCGCCGCAAAGATACTCAGAGCCAAGAACCGCAAAGTAAGGGTCGTCTCGATGCCGAGCTGCGAACTCTTCATCGCCCAGGAAAAGGCATACAGGGATTCCGTGCTGCCGCCATCCTGCAAGGCCAGGGTCTCGATCGAGGCCGGCATAACCTTCGGATGGGAACGATTCGTAGGTGACAACGGCATGTCCATCGGCCTTAACGAGTTCGGCGCATCCGCACCGTACTCCAAACTAGCCGAGCTCTACGAATTCACACCCGAGAAAGTCGCAGAGAAAATTGAGAAAAAATTCTGAAGTGCTGGAGTTGTGAAGTTCGGGAAATGTTCAGCCGGCCTCGTCGTCCGCAAATGAGCATTTCGCAAGTCCCTGCCCGCAAGGGCGCAAAAGTGATTCGCAAACAGCTCCCAGGATATCTCTCTCAGACATCGCAGCAAGGATGTCCGTTTCACAGAGTGGGCTTTCACGCTCGAAGGGACGATCAGAAGCAGTTCTTGCCTTCTTTCTTTCGGCAGGTGCTGTCGCACTTGTAGCACACCTCGTTCTCGAGGAAGCCGCCATTGAAGAATGCCTTGAGGTTGCCGAGAGTGGTCTGCACGATGTTTCTGAGTGCCTCGCCGGTGAAGAAGCCCTGGTGTGACGTGACGAGCACGTTATGGAATGTGAGCAGCCTGGCAAGGACATCGTCGTTGATCAGCTCGGTGGACTTGTCCTCGAAGAAATACTCGCTCTCCTCCTCGTATACATCCAGCCCGGCCGAGCCAATCTTCCCGGACTTCAGCCCCTCTATCAGGGTATCGGTGTCAATCAGCTTGCCCCTGCCGGTGTTGATGATCATCACCCCGGGCTTCATCTTCGATATCGTGTCCTTGTTTATCATGTGCGTGGTCTCGGGTGTCAGGGGACAGTGGAGCGAGATTATGTCCGACTCGGCGTATAGCTCTTGCAGGGCGCAATACCTAAAGCCCACGGCCCCTTTGAAGATATCCGCCGGATGCGGGTCGTAGGCCAGGACCTTCATCCCGAAGCCGAGCAGTATGGATATCAGGCATTGCCCGATCTTCCCTGTGCCGACTACCCCCGCCGTCCGCCCGTGCATGTCGAAACCCAGCAGACCGTTGATCGAGAAATTCCCCTCCCGCGTACGGTAGTAGGCCTTGTGGGTCTTCCTGTTGAGAGTGAGCATCAAGGCGGCTGAATGCTCGGCCACCGCGTAGGGCGAATACGCAGGCACCCTGACCACATGCACCTTCCCGAAGGCCTCCCGGAAGTCCACGTTGTTGTACCCGGCGCAACGCAACGCCACAACCCCGACCTTGTGCGCCGACAAAGCCTCTATCACATCGGCGTCAATCGTGTCGTTCACAAATACGCAAACTCCATCAAAGCCCTCGCACAGGCTCACCGTGCTCGACTCCAGGTGCGTCTCGAAATACACCATCTCAAATCCAAACCCCTTGTTCTCCTCCTCGAACGACCTTTTGTCGTAGGGCTTCGTGTCAAAAAACGCTATCCGCTTTGCCATAATCAAAATACTCCTATGTAAGTTGCCTGCTTCCACCCAGAGTCTCGGCGATCTCCGGAAAGCTGCCGAGCTTGTGCCTGGCGTTACAGCATATCATGTCGAGTTGGTTTGCGAGGTCCCTGGTCTCGCGTCGCCAGAACGAGACGGAGCCCCAGTCGGGATAGTTGGCGTCGAATCTGAAGTCTCCCTTCTGCATGCTGCACCATGAGAGGAAGTAAATTATTCTCATGGCCCTGAGAGGCTCGATTAGTCTGAGGGAACGGCGGTCGAGCCTGCGGAACATCTCGTAGCCCTCGGTGAGCAGGGCGGTCTCGCGAGTGCACTCGGCGGCGTGTCCCGGGAGGAGGAGCCAGAGATCCTGGACTGGGGGGGCGGTCATCATGTCGTCGAAGTCTATTACCATCAGGCCCTCGTCGAGTCTGTCAATGATGTTTCCCCTGTGGAGGTCGCCGTGGAGGCGGATGTATTCGGTGTCGTCGAACATCCCGGAGATGTGGGATAGTATCTTTTGGCAGACGGCTCCGAACTCCTTGTCGCAGGGGGGCGGGACGAAGCCTCCGTCAAGTAGCTTTTGCATCTCGATGCGTGTGGCGGTCTCGGGGTGCAAACGGATGCGTGCCGACGCCTCAGAACGTTGCCCGGCAAGATGGATTCTCGCCGCGATGCTGCCCAGCCTTCTCCAGTCTTTGTCATCGAGGACCTCGAACTCCCTGCCCATGCGCTTATTGAAAAGAGCGAAGAATATCCCGGAGGTCTCTCCCAAAGTTTCGCCGTCGGCAAGCAGCAGAGGAGTTGCCAAAGGAATCTCGTCCCTTGCGCAGTCGGCCATGAAGCGGTGCTCGTCAAGCAACGCCTCCCGGCTCCAGCGCCCTGGCCTGTAGAACTTCGCTATAACCCTCTCGCCAGAAACCGTCTGCAGCTCGTACACCCGGTTGATATAGCTCGGGAGAGCGATGGTCAGCCCTGTCATGGGTTTCCCCAGCGCAAGCTCAACGCTGTCAATCACAACATCTGCGGTAAGGCTGTCGAAATCCCCTGCTGCGCTCGGTGCCTCGGGGACGGGACGGCGCCTGATATGTCTCATGCCTGCCAAACAAATCCTCCTTTCAAAATCTCCGACCCATTCATGCCGTCGCAGTCAATATAGCATAGTCTGCGAATTTCGCACACGAAAAAGTATGATCGGCGCCCCGGAGTGAAATCCAACTAGATCGCCAGCCCTATGGCTGGCATTACGACGTGAAATCCAGACTGAAGTCGGCAAGCTGCTTCACGTCCTGACACCCGAAACCTGAAACCTAATCTGTGTTGCTGTGATGCCGTAAAACACTCCCGAACTCCCGAACTTTCGAACTTCTTCATGTGCTGCTTGCTGTTCCAGCACCGCTTTGATTCCAGGGTGACGGCATGACAAAGGCAAAGCGCAACTGGAAAAGCAGTTGCGTACTCCAGAGCCTGCGGCGCATAAACCCGACGGCAAGAGCCATCCCTCCAAAAAACCCGACGCCAGACAAACTCGCGTGTTTCTTAACTTCCGGGCTTGACTTTTCGCACGTTTCGTGCTATCATTATTGGCCGTAGAAGGCTAGGGTTGTAGGGTCGTAGAAAAGGAAGTGAGCCTGTGAAAAGTTTTGACAATGCCCCCTGTGCATTTCTAAAGGG
>CAZANS010000081.1:0-8841 GCA_964486565.1 uncultured Victivallales bacterium | reverse complement strand
GGATCTAAAGGGACGGAGTATTGCCGAGTCGTACCCGTACACCCGAATCCCTAGTGCGGCAGGTTTGCCATGCTTCACGCCGGCGCTCGTGGGCCTGTCGTACGCCCTGCATAGATACAACTATTTTGCAGAAATACTGGAGTGGATTGTCAAGCATGGCACGCCATGCTATATTAAACACGGTCGTTTTAGGCGCGGTATGTTGCCTGCCTGTGCTGGGCACAGGTAGACAGGCCGCGCATAAGTCGGGGGGCAAGAGCCTCACTATACCGAAAGGATTAACGTATGGCATTTCCAAAGAATTTCGTCTGGGGTGCGGCTGCGGCCAGTTACCAGGTGGAGGGCGCGGTCTGCGAAGATGGCCGCGGTCTATCTGTCTGGGACATGATGTGCCGGAACCCCGGCAAGGTCTGGGACGGGCATACCGGCGAGGTCGGTTGCGACCACTACCACCGCTGGCAGGAGGACGTTGAGATCATGAAGGCCATGGGGCTGCAGGCCTATCGTCTCTCGGTCGCCTGGCCGCGAATCCTCCCGCAGGGAACCGGCGCAGTCAACGCCAAGGGCCTGGCCTTCTACGACCGGCTCGTGGACGGCCTTCTCGCCGCCGGCATCCAGCCCTGGGTCACCCTCTTCCACTGGGACTTCCCCTACGACCTCTACCTGCGTGGCGGCTGGCTCAACCCGGACAGCCCGCAGTGGTTCGCCGACTACACCCAGATGGTCGTCGACAAGCTTTCGGATCGTGTGCAGCACTGGATGACGCTCAATGAACCGGCCTGTTTCATCGGCCTCGGCCTGCAGAGCGGCGAGCATGCCCCCGGCGACCGGCTCGGCGTTGCCGAGGTGCTGCGTGCCGGCCACCATGCGCTTCTGGCCCACGGACGTTCGGTGCAGATGATTCGCGCACGGGCGCGCCGCGCCCCCTTGGTCGGCTTCGCCCCCTGCGGCGGTATCGTCGCCCCGGCCACCGACAACGCCGCTGATATCGAGGCAGCACGGCGGCGCATGTTCCACGAGTTCACCCGGGATACCTGGAACCTGGCGCTGTGGACGGATCCGGTCTTTTTCGGCCGCTATCCCGAGGAAGCCGTCCAGACCATCGGCTCCGCCATGCCAACCATCCGGGCCGGCGAGATGGAGACCATCGCCCAACCGGTGGATTTCTGCGGGCTCAACATCTACAACTGCTCCGTGGTCCGCGCCGGCCAGGACGGCCGGCCGGAGACGGTACCCGGCCCTGTGGGCTATGCCCAGACCGCCATGGAATGGCCGGTGACTCCGCAGGCTCTCTACTGGGGGCCTCGCTTCACCTGGGAGCGCTACGCCAAGCCCGTCGTCATCACCGAGAACGGCATGGCCAATACCGACTGGATCAGCACCGCCGGCCAGATCCACGATCCGCAGCGGATCGACTTCCTCAAACGCTACTTGCGCGAGTTCCACCGCTCCATCGGCGACGGGGTGGAGGCGCTCGGCTACTTTCAATGGTCGATCATGGATAACTTCGAGTGGGCCTTCGGCTACAAGCGCCGCTTCGGCCTGGTCTACGTCGATTATCCGACCGGACGCCGCATCCCCAAGGATTCGGCACGCTGGTATCAGAACGTGATCGCCACCCACGGAGCGGCCGCCCTGGCAGAGTGAGGCGCAAGGCACGGAGAGATAACCCCCAGGAGTATCAAATGACAATACCAGCATCCGAACGCACCCTGGCCGAGTATCCCTTCGGGCAGATGACGGCCTTCACCCCCGCTCCGGCCTTCAGGGACGAGAGTGATGCGGTCCTGTAGGGCAACCGACTCAGCTTCCGGCGACTTCTCCTGCAATGCCTGAAAACGCCGGGCCAGCGTGACGGCGCTACCGATCAACGTGAACCCGTCGGGTGGGTTCAACTGCTACTTCCCGATGCCGTTCCGGAAACATGCCCGGATGACCATCGAGTACCGGTCCGTGGAGGACTGCCCGCACTTCTTCTACGCCATCAACTACGCGCTGGGTCCCGTCGGCGAGGAGGAGGAGTATTTCCACTCGCAGTTCCGGCGTGGCCTCGCATACAAAATGCCAAGCCGCGCGGCCACAAGAAGTTTTGAAATTGGCTCCTAATATAACAGCTCTTAGGGTTCAGACCGTTTCTCTCAGTCAAGAAATACCCTGTGGTACTGTAGCATCTCCCTTGCGAGGGCGCCCTCATCGGTTCCCAGGAACTGCCTGGCGACTTTCTTGTACTGCTCGATGGCGAGTTCTTTCTCCCCTTTCTGGTCCAGTGCCCTGGCACTCTCCAGCATCGCCCGCGCTGTCCAGGTCTTGAAACTCGAGTAGTTAAGCTCAACCTTTACGAGTTCCTTCAATGCCTGGTCATAGTCCTTGGTGTTCATATGGCACTGGCCGATCTGGAACTGGGCTCTTGCCGATACCTCGTCGCGTATATGGAAGCGCAGCACGGCCGTGTAGTCTTGAATCGCCTCTTGGTATTTCTTCTGGTTCTCCAGGCACCAGCCGCGCCACAGTCGGGCACGGCGGTCGTACTGGCTGCGCGGGAACTCTGACATGAATGTCTCGAAAGTCTTCTGCGCGCCGCTCCAGTTGCCTTTGAGGGTCTGGGACTCCCCAAGCCTCAGAAGCGCCTGCTCGCGGACTTCGCTTTTTGGCGCCGAGGACACCGAAAGAAGGAAGTGCTCGTAGGCACTGTCGAAATCCTTTATGTCCAACCGAATCTCCCCCGCCTGATAGGCGGCCACAGACGTGAACTCTGATTCCGGGAAGGTCTTCAGCAGCCTCTCAAAGGTCTCCATCGCCTCCCTTTCCTGCTTCCGCCCAAGGAAGCACCAAGCCAGACGGTAAAGGACTTTCTGGTGCATCTCGTCGCGGAGCCCCTTCGCGAGAAGCTTGTCCAGGAGAGCGATGGCATCGTTATAATTCTCGGCCTCGAACTCCAGTTCGGCCAGCTCGAATGTCGCTCTTTCGGCTAGTTCCCCCAGCGGGAACTCCGTCAGAAGGGCCTTGTAGTTGTCCCTGGCCTCGTTTGTCCTCTTAAGCTCCCTCGCCCTCCATGCCGATTCATAAAGCGCCCGGGGAATCAGCTCGGATCTGGGGTTGTTGGTTATGAACTGCTTGAATACATCATCGGCAGCCTTGTACTTGTCCTGCCTTGAAAGTGTGATCGCGTAATAGAACTGGGCCTGCTCGACCTTCGGGTCGGCCTGATAGGTGTCAATGAACTTCTTCAATATCTCCTGCGCCTTTGGATGATCGCCCATCTCGATATAGATCACGCCTTGCTGGTAAAGCGAATCCGGGGCGAAGGGGCTCTCGGGGGAGTCTTTCACGACTCTCTGGAAATAGTCAATGGCCCTTTTGAAGTTCTTGTTCTCCAGGGCTATCCATGCGAGATAGTAGTCCGCCTGCGGGACGAAGACAGATGCTGGGAAGTCGGCGGTCACTCTCTCGAGATTCTTTCTTGCCTCGTCATAAACCTTGCCATTGTACTGTAGCTTGGCGAGTTCCGTCAATGCTTGAGGGATGAAGGAGCTGCCGGGGTAGGATGTCAGCACCTTCTGGAGCATCTCCATCGCCTTTTGCTGGTTGTCGAGCCTGATATAGGCCAGTCCGGCCTTGAGCAACGCGACATCGGCATTGGGCTTGGTGGGATGCTCGTTGGCGAACTTCTGGAAGTCCCTGATAGCTGGTTCAAGATTGTCGAGGTTGTATGCGCAAAGCCCCGATATGTAGTGGAGTTGCTCGAAGAAATCACCCTTGACATCGCGCTGGAGCAAAGGTCTTAGCTCCAGGAGCGCGTGGTCCCACTTCTTCGTCTCGCACAGTGCCTGGGCTATACGGAAAGCCGCCTCATTTGTGTACTTGCCGGCACCTTCCCAAGGTATAAACTGCCTGTATTCGGCTATCGCCCTTTCATACTGCATGAGAAAGAACAGGTTTTCCGCCCTGAGGAAGCCCACGTCCTCCGCAAAGGGATCCTGTGCATAGCTTTTCAGGAAAGCATCGCATGAAGCCAGGCTCGCGTCGTATTCCTTGGCGCGGTTCTCGCAGAAGGCCTTGAGCCTGACCGCGTCGGCGGTGAGGGTGAACTCCGGGAAGTCGGAAAACACCCGGTTGAACTCCC
The DNA here is from genome assembly GCA_964486565.1 of uncultured Victivallales bacterium. Taxonomy (GTDB): domain Bacteria; phylum Verrucomicrobiota; class Lentisphaeria; order Victivallales; family JAADHT01; genus JAFGFR01. The sequence goes on along the minus strand of CAZANS010000081.1, from coordinate 4,718 downwards.
CTGCCGCCTCCTTGTACATCTCCTGACCGAGCAGGGCATTGGCGTAGTTGAATATGAGATTCGGGAAAAGCTCGTCGCTGGCTAAATTGCGCAAAGCAGGCTGCAGGATGTCAATCGCCGTGGAGAACTGCTTCTGCCGGAGGAAGGTCTCGCTCAGCCAGAGAATGGCCTTGCCCTGCGCATCACCCTTCTCAGTCATGCCGCCGAAGACAGCCTGGGCTCTCGGATACTCCTTCAGCTCAAGATGGCATCTCCCAAGGTAAATCCCAGCCTCGCTGGCATTCGGATCCTGGGGATACAATGTCCGCAGATCGTTGAAATCGCGAATCGCAGAGCTATACTCCTTCTGCATGAACTTTATGTAGCCCATCCTGAAAAGGGCGTTTGGAGCCATTTTACCCTTTAGCTGCCTTGCCACGATCTCGTGGTTCCTTATGGATGTGTCAATGTTGCCCAGCCTGTGCTGGCACTCGCCGATAAGGAAGTATGCCTGCTCGACGAAAGGAAAGTTCGGGTCGCTCTTTATCAGCGCCTGAAGCTCGTTGCTGGCTGCATCGAAGTTCTTCAGCTCATAGTTTGCGAGAGCCGAGAGGAATCTTGCCCGGGGAGTGTACTGGCCTCTGGGCATGATCTTTACAAGATCCTCGGTGGTTGAGACCACCTCCTTCCACTTGCTTTGCTGGTAGAGCGCCTCTATCAGGCCTGCGAGGCTCCGCTCGAGCGGCTCAAGGTCGGAGGGCACCTCTATCCTGGGCGACTCCTCGGTGCCCTGCCCAAGGCCGGGGAGCTCAAGGAAGAACTTCTCCTTCCCGCGGTTGACGCTCCAACGGAAGGCGTGCTCCGCCCTGTCGGGCTTGCCCGCTATCAGAAGACACTGCCCCAGGAGATTGTGCACCTGTTCCTTGTGTGGGCAATCCCTCTCCTTGGCCAAGTCCCCGAAAATTGCCTCCGCCTCACGAAAGTTCCGACACTCATAGTAGCACAGCGCAAGCCCAAGCCTCGCATGCAGGATCCTGTCATGCGTCGGGTTCTTAGCGATGAAGCTTTTGTACTCCTCAGCAGCAAGCTCAAACAAACGCTTGTTGTACAAAGCGTTGGCCGCGTAGTACTTGTCCAGCGAAGCCTGATCGTCCGCATCCGCGAGGCCCGCAAAAATCAAGACCGCACATACAACCATCAAAGACAGAACATTGCACCTGCCTGTACTACTGAATATGGAATTTCTCATAAAAATATTTCCCTAACCGCCTATTTGACTGATGTTTCTTTTGACTTTTCAAAGTGGAGTAATATAATACTTGTCCGGGCATGTTCAATGTCGGCCGGATAAATGATTTGTTAAAATTTCTAAAGGAGGAAACGGATGAAGCCTGTATCATTGCAGCTCTACACTTTGAGGGAGGAATCGAAGAAGGATTTTGTTGCCGTGCTGCGCAGGGTTGCGGACATTGGCTACAAGGGTGTCGAGCCTGCAGGCCTCTACGGCATGGCTCCGGCCGACTTCAGAAAAAGGGTCGAGGATCTGGGCATGAAGGTATCCTCCTCGCACGGCCCGTGGGCTTCGCCCGAGAATGTGCAGGAAGTCATAGACACTATGGGCATCCTTGGCCTTGACATGGCCGGTGGCGGCTACGGCCCGGACAACTTCAAGGATCTGGACGCGATAAAACAAACCGCCGACACCGTCAACGGGATCATCGAGGAACTCAAGCCCGCCGGCCTAGGCCTCTTCCTGCACAACCACCACTGGGAGTTCGAAAAACTCGAAGGCAGGATCAAATACGACTATTTCGCCGAGCTATGCCCTGAAGTCAACTTTGAGATTGACACCTACTGGGCCGCGAACTTCGGGGCGAACGACCCGGCGGAGCAGGTGGCGAAATTCAGGAGCCGCGTGCCATATCTGCATATCAAGGACGGCTCCCTCGAGCGCGACACCGCGATGCTCGCCGTCGGCCAGGGCAAAATGGACTTCCCGACGGTCATCGCCGCCGCCGACCACAATGTCTTGCGCTGGATGATCGTCGAGCTAGACTGCTGCGATACAGACATGTTCACCGCAGTCGAGGAAAGCTACGAATTCCTTACCTCAAGCAATCTGGCTTCAGGAAACAACTGACAGGAGGCTGAACAGAGATGGAGAAAGGCCGCACATACAAAGATGCCGGCGTGGACATCGAACTGGCCAAAGGCCTGTTGTCCTCGCTCAAGGGGAAGCTGGCCGAGGCCAGACGCCCTGAGATGCTCGCCCCGATCGGCGGATTCGGCGGCCTTTTCCAGCTCGACCTCTCGAAACACAAGAACCCAGTGCTGGTATCAAGCATTGACGGTGTCGGAACGAAGCTGATGGTCGCGATGATGATGAACAGATTCGGCACCGTCGGCCACGACATCGTAAACCACTGCGTCAACGACATCGCCGTACAGGGAGCCGAGCCGTTGTTCTTCATGGACTACATAGGAATCGGCAAGCTGCGTAGCCCCCTCTACGAGGAGGTCTTGTCTGGCATTGCCGACGCCTGCGCCGCCGTGGGCTGCGGACTCCTCGGCGGCGAGACCGCCGAGATGCCCGGAATGTACGGGGACGACTTTGACCTCGTGGGCTGCATCACCGGGGTCGTCGAGAAGGACAAAATTATTGACGGCAAGCAAAATATCCGCAGCGGGGATGTGGCCATAGGCCTGGCATCCAACGGGCTGCACACCAACGGCTACAGCCTCGCCCGCAATATCATTTTCGATAAGTGCAAGCTATCGGCAGACTCCTTCCTCGAAGAACTCGGGGAGTCCGTGGGAGAGGCTCTGATCAAGCCGCACACATGCTACTGGGAGGCAATATCCAAGGTGCTTTACGATGATGGAATACCCATGTCAGGCATCGCCCATATCACAGGCGGAGGGCTCTGCGACAATGTCCCAAGGATACTGCCCGACAACGTTGACGTGGTCTTCGACACCAAGATCATGCCCATCCCGCCAATCTTCACTCTTTTGGTCAGAGAAGGCTCCATCGCATTCGAGGAAGCTTACAGAGCATTCAACATGGGCATCGGAATGGTATGGATACTGCATCCGTCTAGGGCATCTGAAGCCATTGACATCTGCCAGGAATGCGGCCACGACGCGGCAGTGATAGGGGAAGTCCTCGAAGGCTCGGGCAAGGTGACCATAAAATAGAGAGCCAGTTTCAAAACTCCCCGTGGCCGCCTGCCTGTGCGGTGCACGCAGACAGGCGAAATGAAAAAGCCCTCCCGTGAACGGAAGGGCTTGTAGCATTCAAACGCGAAGGATCGCGTTGCCGCTTTGGTTCAGCGGAAACGCTCTTCCTTAGGCCTGGCCTCGTTGACCCTGAGCTTCCTGCCGTCAATTTCCTTGTCGTTCAAGGCGGTGATGGCTGCGTTGGCCTCATCGTCATTGGCCATCTCGACAAAGCCGAAGCCCTTTGACCTGCCGCTGTCCCGGTCAGAGATGATTCTGGCGCTGGACACCTGGCCAAACTGGGTGAAAAGCTCCTCGAGAGTCTTGTCTGTCTTCTGATACGAAAGATTTCCTACGTAGATATTCATTTTTATCCTCTTTTGTATTAATCCACAGGAGCCTCAATCATTTTTGGATCCTGTTGTTCAATTCCCGCCATATATTTACCCTCCCGGCGCAAAAGACCGGGAATATTACTGGTGTTGCCGAAGATTGGCGGAATCCTCTTGTCGGAGATACGCATGCTTCGCCTGAGCCGGGGGTGTTATTGATACGGCAGGATCCAAATCAGTACACGAGTCCGGGCAGGGCTCGCGGATTCAAGGGAAAACTGGTGTCAAACAAAACCAAAAGGCTCGAGCTTTAAATGCTTATTCCAGGCAAGCACCCGAAATATCAACATTCAAATATTCTCGATAATCAACCCTCCCAAAACCTGATAGTATGACCAAAAAACAATGAAATCTCCTCAAAACCGGCATGAAATTAGCATTGTAAACACAAATGTCAAGTGAAAAGTAAAAAAATTAGCTAGTCAACGATGAACGTGTAGTTCCGGCTGAACCGGAGGAGTCCGCATGGCGATACTCAAATCCACGCTCACAAAAAACACTCTTCACTTCGATCCTGTTACATTAAGGCATACCATCTTCCCGTTGCTGCCGCGGCAGAATATCCTTCCATTTGACAGCACCGGCATGGTCCAGCATTTCCCCGCGCCCCTGAGGACATCGGCTGTGGAAATCCTCTTGAACCCCTCCGGGCTGGCCTCGGCAACATAGATCGTTCCCCGCTCGTTGAGATAGATAACCTTCCCGTCGGCCACCATAAGCGACCCGAAGCCGACTGACTTTTCACTCCATTTCTCCTTCCCGCTCTTCAGCTCTATGCACACAAGCTGCCCACCGCCGGCATTGCCGTTGACACCGTAAAGATGGCCGTCTAGAAGCACCGGCGTGCTGAAATGGCTGCACAACGACTTGTTCTCCCATACTTTTTTGAGATTGTCGCCTGAAAAACTGAGCAATGCGCATCCCCTGCCGTATCCGGAGGTGATGAAAATGTTCTTGCCATTAACGATCGGGTCGGCGGCGTTCACATCATGGTTAGTCACCCAGTCGAAGGATGCTGCCTCCTTACCGCTTTTCATCTCCACGACCTTGAACGCACGGCTGCTGAACATCGCGACATATCTCCCCTTGCTGAAAACCACAGGCGCGGCATAACCACCCTTTCCCTCG
>CAZANS010000080.1:0-8882 GCA_964486565.1 uncultured Victivallales bacterium | reverse complement strand
CACGGCAAAATGGCAGGCACAGGCAGTTGATGGTATGCACCAGCCATCTCGCCGCACCGCCTGCCGCGCCTGCGCTCCAAATACTCATATTATGGGATGCTACTGATAAGTTTGATTACAAACGCTTGACATCAACAACATCAGGCGGTATTCTTTTTACAAAATATAGGACATGAAAGTATCATGTGATTGAATTGGAACTTAAGTCGAGGAGCATAAAATGAGCAGGAAGAATGGAAATCAGATCATGCATAAGAAGTATTGGGTTTTGTATTTATTCACAATCATGACCGCAATGAATACTGTCGTCCAAGCAGGCGATTCGATTGCGTCATTTGCTGAATTTGACCGGAAAGCCCAGGCCAAGGAGCCTCTTACCGTGGTTTTTTTCGGTGGTTCTTTAACTTGGGGAGCCAATGCGAGTGATCCGCAGACCTCTAGTTATCGGGCTTTGATGGCTGATTATATGAGGAATAAATACCCGGATACCCCATTTGCCTTTTACGATGCCGCCATCGGAGGAACAGGCTCCAATCTCGGGATTTTCCGCTTGGACCGTGATGTCCTCAAATATGATCCGGATCTGGTGTTTCTGGACTTCACAGCCAATGACGATCTATATGGTAAAAACCGCGAGGCTCTTGTTGCATACGAGACTCTTCTGCGCCGTATGATTGCTGCGGGGATACCTGTGCAACAAGCTTTTTTCGGCTTCAAAGGGCAGTTCGGTGATAACTACAATCCTGATGCGGTTTGGAGACGTATTGATCACATGAAGCTTTCCGATTATTACAATACTCCCCAGGGTGATATCTATCCGCTGATGCAGGAAAAAATCATTAGTGGAGGAGAGACTCTGAATTCACTCTGGCCCTTTGACGGGGCACACCCTGATGATAAGGGTTATGTGGTCTTCTTCGAGGCCGTGAAACAGGGCTTTGATAAAGCGATTGCAGAGAAGAAGGTCTGCAAGCTCCCGGAAAAACCTTTATTCGGGGAGTACAAGACCGTGAAGCGGATAAAGCTGTCGGAGACCGAACTGCCCAAGGGGTGGTCGGTCGCCAAAACCTACCGAACATCCTTCTGGTTCGATGGTCTGGCCAGCCGATGGATGGGGGATGTCGCTATGTGCGATGCAAAGGATGCCGGGAATATCGAGCCACTTAAACTGGAGGTCGAAGGAAGTATACTGGGGATTTTCGGTGAGGCCAACGAGCAGGGCCTTGGATTCGAAGTGATGATAGACGGCAAACCTTTCCCTTTGATCACAATGAAAAATGGCAAAGAAGAAAGCAGAAGCGATGTCTGGGACATGAATACCAGCCGTTTCGGGAAGGGCAATCTTTTCATGTGGAGGCAAATTTCCGATTCTCTTGCCAATGAGAAGCATGTTGTCGAACTCATCCCGGTAATCCCGGAAGGAGTCGAGAAAGGACAACTGCGTATCGAAAGTGTGTGCGTCGCCAGCGAATAAACCGGTCACGGCGTTTGGCTCCCTCAGGCCGTTCTCCCTCGCCGCCGGAGCCGGCGGCGCAGATATTCGACAGCAGGCTCGACGCGCACACTTGGCAGATCCGTGTTGGTCTGATGCAGCGGGCAGAGCCAAGGGATCATGGTGCGGTTTAAGTAGGAACACGGCCAAGGATGCGCTCGAGCCGAAGCAGAGCTTCAGTGCAGGACCGGCCACTGTGATAGTTGATCCTCAAATTACAGCCAAGATCCCCCAAATTCACCGGGTCATCACGTTTCAAAACTACCCGTGGCCGACCAAAGGGTTGAGGCTGAGGCGTATCCTGCGCTCCCAACCAGGTTCACGCGGAGTCTTGAACCTGGCTCCCCTATGTGGCACAAACTGCAATGCGGTGTATATTTACCGCAGGCAAGACATATGGAATGCGGCACCTGGCGGTGTCCGCGGAGGTGAGATAACTTGACGGCATGAGAAAAATCTTAATTGCAACATCATACTTGATGCTGCTCTCCACTGCATGCATCATCGCAGAAGAAAAGGATCAGGGCAAAGTCCAGGCAAAGGAGGAAGGAGGCGACCCTCTGCTTTCCCCGGATGAGTTCAGCAAGGCGTTCTCAAAGCCTGTGTACAGGGACAAGACCCGACCTTCCGACACCACAGACGATCCCGAAGACACCGACCTGCCATACAAAAAAGACTATCTGGGCAAGCATCCTTTCAACAACGAGAGCTACAAGGACAGCGAAGTTCCCGCAGACTCTTTGGCCGCATCAATCGTACGCAGGCACGACTACTTCTGGCTACCCCGCTGGCACTTCCATGCCAAGGGCGAAGTCTATATCCCCGATGCGGCCCTTTCTCAGGACTCGAGCATGTTGGCCATCTTGGAGACCGTGCCGGGAAACTCGGGGAGTCAAGGATCCATGGTCATCTTCATCAACACGTACAACTGGACGATATCCCGTATCCACTATTTCCGGGGAAGGCTCTTCACCAGAATCATGTTCACCCCGCTCAGCCCCTCCGTGCTGGTCTGGGAGGAGACTCAGAAGGATGTGCATAACAGAAGACTTCACAGGATCGGCATATCCTCCGGGGAGATAGAGGACTCCTCAGGCGAGATACCGGATCCCTTCAGCGGAATCGCGATATCACCATCGGGAGAGCAGATATTCCTCAAAACCCAAAACAACGAGACCGAGCTCTACGTCTTCATCACGGACAAGCTCTCAAAAAGGCCCCTGAAGCGCGAATGCGGCGCGGATTCCGCCTTCCTGCTGCCATCGGGGAGGACCCTGCTGGTCATCGGGGAGAAAAAAATCCTTGAGTTCAACATCAGCCACATGCAGAAAACCGGCGAGACGGAAAACCCATCGGGAAGCATACCCGACACCGCCATCTGCGCCGATGGCGGGAAGATCGCCATGGCTTCCTACATGGGGCCTGCGTATCTGGTTCACCGGGGACAGGGAAAGCTGCTCGACAGATCAGCGGGAAAGGCGCTGCACTACAAGGCGGACACCGGTGTCCTTGCTTTCGAGGTGTTCAGGAACCGTGAGGTAAAGTTACTGAGACTCTCGGACTTCTCGGAAATCCCCGGGATTGTGCCTCCGAGAGTCAAACCTCACACCGCAGGCGCAGCTGTCCTGTTGTCATATCTCGAGCACCACGACCGATACATGATTCTCGACTCCTCAGGAAACCTCGGAATATACAACAAGCCCGGCAAAAGATGGCATAAGAAAATGATCTTTTCCGCGCAGAAAACCGTGGAATAGCCTATGTTCGGGTTCTTCCAATACCTCGGCTCTGCGTTTCTCGGATGGAGCCTCGGAGCAAACGACTCGGCAAACGTATTCGGCACAGCCGTCAGCTCACGCATGATATCATACAGGAACGCAGTCATCCTCGCGGCGGTCTTTATCGTGCTGGGTGCGCTTATCCAAGGACGCGCCGGGATCATCACACTCAGCGAGGACCTTAAAAAGGACTATCGGCTTACCTCCGACAACAGCGTACTCTCGGATAATATCGCCACACATGAAAGACTCGCGCTAAAGGCCGCCGTGGTCACATCTTTCGCCGCCGCCATCGCAGTCACCGTCATGACAGCCCTAAGGATCCCCGTGTCCACATCACAGGCTGTCGTCGGCGCGATCGTCGGGGTAGGGCTGGTACAGAACAACGTCTCCATCCAGGGGTTAGGCAAGGTGGTGGCATGTTGGCTTGGAACCCCCGTCGGCGGGGCGCTCTTCACATTCATCTTTTATCATTCAGGCAGGGCAATCCTGAGGAGATGGAGGCCCTCGGTTTTCGTTCTCGACCCGGTTGTCCGGGGGATGCTGGTCGTATTCGGTTGCTACGGGGCATACGCGCTCGGCGCGAACAACGTGGCGAACGTCTCGGCGGTGTTCGTCGGCGAAAACATGCTCAGCGTACGTCAGGCCGCCGTCTTCGGCTCCCTGGCCATAGCCTTAGGCGCGATAACATTCAGCGCCCCGGTCATGAAAACCATCGGGAAATCAATCGTCGAGATGGATGCATTCTCCGGACTGGTCTGCGTCATGGCACACGCATTCACAGTGCACTTATTCGCCTTCGTCGGAGTGCCCGTGTCATCTTCACAGGCCATTGTCGGCGCGATCGTCGGCATAGGCCTCATACGCGGGACACAGACTATAAACAAAAAAATGCTGAGGCATGTCGCACTGGGCTGGGCCGCCACACCCTTCATCGCAGGGGCTTTCTCAGCACTCACATACTTCATCTCATGCCTAAGATATGTCGAATAGAAATCCAATAAAACTCGCGGCATTCGACTTCGACGGAGTGCTCATTGACTCGCTGGACCACAACATCCGAGTGACCAACGATGCCTGCTCACTCTTCGGCGCGGCCAGAGAAATCTCAAAAAGCGACCTCCAGCAGATTGACCGCATGGCCTTCGACGATGTCGCAAGATTCGTCGGCGTACCTCAAAAACACTTCCAGGAATGCCTCGCAATAATCAACCGCAAGCTCGTGGAGACTTACCACTCACTCAAACCCTTCGACGGCATCCCAGAGGCTATGCAGAAAATCTCAAAAACAAAAATCACCACGGCAATCGTCACACACAACACCAGTCTGGCAGTAGACGCATTCCTCGCTGCCCACGGTATGACAGAACTCTTCAACATTATCCTCGGCGCAGAGGACGAAGGCGAAAAAGACCACAAACTCACCTCTCTCTGCAAAAAATTCTCCGTAAATCCCGCCGAAGCGGTAATGATCGGCGACTCCGTGGGCGACATACAAAGCGCCATAGCCGCACAACTCACCCCAATCGGCGTCTCATGGGGATTCCAAAACCAAAAAAAACTCCTCAACGCAGGCGCAAAAATCATCCTGGAGCACCCTGACAACATCACCCCAGAACTATTGCGCATTATGTGCGATCCGAATTAGCCAGACTGACAGGCAAGCACCGCAGTCCAAAAAACGGCCGATGCCGTCGTTTTTCTCGCAAGTTCAGGCGATTATGGTTCGATTTGTCGGCTTTTATGCGCCGCAGGCTTTGGAGTGCGCAACTTTTTTAGTTGCGCTTTGGCTCTGACTGCGTGATCAAGATGCCTGAAATTGCCTCCATTACCGTAAAATCGTAAAATTATCGTTTTTTTATTCTTCGCCCTTGACACCACCTGGATCGAGGCTAGATTAAAGCGTAGAGGTTACTAAATAGGAATAGTTATTTATTATTTTGGACGGTTCGTCTATGAAAAGTTCGGCGATTGCATCGAGGATGGTTTTTTTCAATGACGCGTGCCGTCTTGCCGGGTTGAAGGTTACGCACCAGCGTTCGGAGATATACCGGGAGCTTGCTGGGAGCGGCGAGCATCCTGACGCCCGAAGGATATATTCCGGGGTGAGGGAAAGGATACCTGCAATCTCTTTCGACACTGTCTACCGCACGTTGCACACATTCGAGGAGAAGGGGATTGTGAGGATGGTCGGTGTCTGGGGGGACAGCCAGAAGTTCGATGCCAACAAGGAGGCGCATCATCACTTCGTGTGCCTTGACTGCGGAGCGATCCATGACTTCCAGGACCCGACTATAGACGGCTTGCGTATACCGGAGAGCGCCTATGGGATCGGGGAACCCGAGTTTTTGCATGTTGAGGTCCGTGGAAGATGCGCGGCATGCTCCCGGAAACAGCTTGAAGCTGGCGGAGCTGAAATCAAAGGAAGCACAAGAAGCCATGGCAGGCGGGGACAGAAAAGTAAAATGGAAGTTTGTTCGGTAGTAGAGTTGTAGCAACACTAAAAAGGAAAGAAGGAGAAGAGAGAATGGCGACGATTGACAATCTGAAGGCGGCGTTTGCAGGTGAGAGCCAGGCGAACAGGAAGTACCTCGCATTCGCGAAGAAAGCAGAGGCTGACGGATTCAAACAAGTGGCGAAACTTTTCCGTGCCGCAGCCGAGGCCGAGACAGTGCATGCACATGCACATCTGAGGGCCATGGGCGGAATCAAGAGCACCCCCGAGAACCTCGAGGAAGCCATTGCCGGCGAGGGGTATGAGTTCCAAGAGATGTATCCGAGATTCATCAAGGAGGCCGAGGGCAACAAGCCCGCAGAGATAAGCTTCAAGAACGCCAACGTTGTCGAGGAGGTGCACCACGGCCTCTACAGCAAGGCTCTTGACGCAGTAAAGGGCGGGAAAGACCTCGACGCAAAGGCGATCTGGGTCTGCGCTATCTGCGGCAACACTGTCGAGGGTGCCTGCCCCGACAAATGCTCGGTATGCGGTGCAATGAAAGACAGGTTTGCCGAGATCAAGTAGCACAAAACTACTGTGTGAACCCGAATGCGGCGGATGCCCGTTCTGGGTTACCTAAGGTTGAGGCGGGGGGCAAGTCCCGCCCCAACTTCTGACTTTTATGGTTGTTTGAATGAATGTGATTGTGTCTTTTTGCGGCTTGTGCCTGCTGCTTGTGGCGGGCAAGTGGCTGCGTGTTCATGTTCGGCTGTTTCAGCGCTTGTATCTCCCGTCGTCGGTACTTGGGGGCTTTCTCGGCCTGCTGGTCTTGCAGCTTGCCGGCGGGCGGCTCCCTGAGGGGTGGACTGCAGGCTGGAGTGCCTTGCCTGGCCTGTTGATCAACGTGGTTTTTGCCTCGCTTTTCCTTAGTGTGTCGATTCCTTCGCTGCGCCAGATATGGCGGTTGTCCGGTACTCAACTTGCCTACGGCCAGATTGTTGCCTGGGGTCAATACGTGGTTGGTCTCGGGATGGTTTTGGTTCTTCTCAATCCATGGTTTGCAGTTCCGGCCTTGTTCGGGGTGATCGTTCCGGTCGGGTTCGAAGGAGGCCATGGGACGGCAGCCGGCCTGTACATCCCCTCCGAGCGGCCGTCGGCCGGTAAACAGACGGTGACACCGCCCTCAATCGACACTCTGGCCCTCCATTTGGCACTGGTTGGCATGGCGATGCTGATCGGCATCGGCATCAAACAGGGACTGGCCTGGATCGAACAGTGGACTCCCTGGTTTGCCGATGGAGAAGTCGAGATAATGGGGGCGTTTCCGCGGTGCCATCGCCGCCTGGTTGCTGGTATGGGCCACGATTTTACGCCCCCGGCACTTGCCGCCGGCATGAGCTTATGTCAAATACATAAAAAATTAAATTTTAAATTCAAGGACATGTAATTATGAGCGGGAGTAATGAAAAGCAGTGGCGTTGTTCGGTGTGCGGTTATGTTCACACTGGGGACAGTCCACCAGATTTCTGCCCGGTATGCGGCGCGGACAAGGCTGATTTCGAGGAGTATCACGCCCCTGCGGCAGAGCAGCCTGCGGCCAGACCCGCAAGATGGTGTTGTTTGAACTGCAGCTATGTCCACGAGGGTGGTGAAGCTCCGGAGTTCTGTCCGGTATGCGGCGCGGAGAAGGACAAGTTCGAGCCTGGCAAGGAAGAGGGGCATGGCAAAGCTGCCGGGAAGATTTCGGCAGTGATAATCGGCGGCGGGGTGGCTGGCGTGTCCGCCGCTGAAAGCATCAGGGAGGCATCGCCCGAATCGAGTGTCACCTTGGTCTGCACCGAGCCTGAGCTGCCGTACTACCGGCTGAACCTCACCCGCTACCTCGCCGGCGAGATTGACCGCGGAAGCCTGCCCCTGCACCCGGAAGAATGGTTTGCCGAGAAGAATATCGAGCTTATCCGCGGGGTCACCGTGGAGAATATCTCCCCCGACAAAAAGGAGGTCTCGCTGGCCGACGGCCGAACTCTGCAATACGACAAGCTGATCCTTGCCACGGGCTCGCATCCCTATGTCCCTCCGGTTGACGGGGCAACGCTCGGCAACGTATTCACCTTGCGAACTTCGCAGGACGCCGACAAGATTCTCGACATCGTCCACGGCGGCGCGAGGATAGTCGGCATAGGCGGCGGCATCCTCGGACTCGAGACAGCCGGCGCACTCGCCGCGCGCGGCGCCGACATCACCATCCTCGAGAGCCACGGATGGCTCATGCCACGCCAGCTCAACAATAAAGGCGGCGAGGTCCTCGGAAGGCATGTGGCAAAGATCGGCGTCAAGGTCCTCAAGGAAGCCAAGACCAAGGCGATAAACGGAGAAGGTACGGCTTCGGCAGTCGAGCTGCAGGACGGCAGGGTTGTCCCGGCGGACGCCGTCGTCCTGGCAACAGGTGTCCGACCGAACACAGCACTGGCACGCAAAGCAGGGATCGAGGTTGACAAAGGCATCGTCGTGGACAACCACCTGCGAACTTCGCAACCCGACATCTTCGCCGCCGGCGACGCGGCAGAGCACAACGGGCGGCTCTACGGCTCATGGGCAGCGTCACAGTACCAGGGTGGTATCGCCGGCCTGAACGCCTTGGGCATACCGACACAGTTCGGAGGCCTGCCCCGCTCGAACACCGTCAAGGCCCTCGGGCTGGACCTCACCAGCATCGGCAAGTTCACGCCGGAGGACGGAAGCTACACAGTCGTCGAGAAGGAGGAGGAAAACTCATACATGCAGTTCGTCTTCTGCGACGGCAAGATGGTCGGGGCGATACTCATCGGACACCCCGAACTCGCAGTCAAGGCAAAAAAAGCCGTCGAGTCAGGAAAAGACTTCTCGATTATTCTCAAAAACACCCCCGCGACAGAGGATGTGCTGAAAGCATTGTAAAACTCTTCCGCGAATAACCACTGCTAGCCGCAGAGAACGCTTGGGATGATTGACAGCTTTTGAGCGTAGGGAAAATGCCGTTCTCATCCATACTTTTGTTGGGCATTCCTTTTATTTATCCAGCGTAATGTACGTCGAGCTTCATTAATTATCCTAGTTGCTGCTTCTGTGAATAACTGCATGGCTATAGCGTCAAAATAATGTTCACGCCGCATCCTCCCGATTCAAATCAGATGTC
>CAZANS010000079.1:0-8890 GCA_964486565.1 uncultured Victivallales bacterium | reverse complement strand
TGCCGCGCCTGCGCTCCCAACGCGGTTCACGCGGAGTTTTGAAACTGGCTCTAACCCAAAAAGGGACGCTATGGCAATCAGCAAGGAATTCAAGCATTCTCCCCTGTTACGGAACTGGGGGCGTTGTGAATGAAGAAACCGAATCGCTGATCCCGGCGAACGGGGTATTTCCTGTTTTTTTCCCTCTTTGGTGGCCAAAGCGGTTTGATATTTACTGATTCGATAGTACTTTAGCTGCCTCGGCGCTATTTCGGGGCTTGTGCGTCCCGGATAATGGGTATTGATGTATCAGGTGCTTTGAGTTTTAGTTGAAAGGTCACATGGCGAACAAAGAGCAACTCAGTGGGAGGGTGGAGCACTACAGGCTGTTCTTCACGCTCTCGCTTGTCGGCACGATTTTTGCGGCTGCGCTGCTTGGGTTCTCGACCTATGCGATTGCGGTGGAGTTTTTCGCGTCGCAGACGATGTATGCCTGTGTGATATCGCTTTCCGTGTCGCTTGTGTACTGTGTTTCGGCGTTGCTTCTGGGATTTTTCCAGAAGAGGGCTGCGATTGAGGAGGAGGACAAGCTTCTTCTTGAGAAGCGCAAGGAGCGGAAGGCGACGTTTGATTCCTCCGAGGACGCGCTTTTCACCGCCTCACGCACACTGGGTAATTACCAGAGATTCTCGCCCTATGTCATATCCGCGATTGCGGCGCTGGCCATTGCGGCGATGCTTTTGTTTTTCTGGGGTGTGGTCTCCAAGGATGAGCTGCTGTTGCCCGAGAAGGCGATGCAGGGTGCTTTCATAACATTTCTTCTTTCTGTGGTGAGTTTGTTCTGCGGAGTTTTTGCGATAGGTCAATCACGGAGGCGGGAGTTCAGGTGGCTGAGGCCGCCCGGTGTATGGTTTGTGCTTTCCGCGTTGATGCTTCTGAGCGCCAGCGCGGCTGTGATGCTGAAGAACATGGGGATCCCGGCATGGGACTACTGGCTTTCGCGCGTGCTGATGTCGGCGTGCGTGGTCCTGGCGTTCGAGCTTGTGATCAACTTTGTGATAGAATTTTATCGTCCTCGCACCGGGGTGGAGGTGAGGCCGGTGTTCGAGAGCAGGCTGCTTTCATTCTTCACCGAGCCCGGGGGGATACTCAGGAACATAGCAGACACCTTGGACTACCAGTTCGGGTTCAAGGTCTCCGGGACATGGATATACGCCCTCCTGGAAAAATCCCTGACGCCTCTGATATTGATCTGGCTGGTTTTGTTCTGGGGTTTCACATCGGTGGATCAGGTTGCCCCTGGTGAGATGGGGGTTCGCGAGACCTTGGGCAGGCATTCGGATACAATTCTTTCCCCGGGTGTATATCTCAAGCTGCCATGGCCATTGCAGGGCATCAGAAAAATACTGGTGAAACAGGTCCAGGAGGTTGTGATCGGCCCGGAGCTAAAGGACGAGCAGGGCGTGGAGAAGAAACCTGACGTGGTACTCTGGACCCAGCCGCACTACGCCAAGGAGGGCAGGTTCCTCATCGCCACGGACATCAAGGAACTTCGGCGGGGCGAGCCTGAGAAAGAAAATGATTCGAAGGGTACTGAAAATTCCCCCGTCTCGATGATAGCCGCCATGATCCCGGTGCAGTTCAGGGTAAAGGCGGAGAATGTGCTGGACTATGCCTACAAGCACCAGGATCCGGTGAAGACGGTGAAGGATCTTTCCGAGAAGGAGATCACAAGTTACTTTGCCGGCGCGGACATGCTGAGGCTGATGTCGGACGAGCGCAGGGATGCGATAAAGACGCTTACCGAACGCATACAGGCCGCTACGGACAAGGCCGAGCTGGGGGTCGAGATTATAGCGGTGGCTTTTCTTGACGCCCACCCGCCGATAACCGACGACGGGCTTCCGCAGGCCTTCCAGGAGGTCGTCGGTGCCAAGGAGGAGAGGGAGGCCGCGGTGCATGATGCCAAGGGCTACCGGGCACGCACGATTCCCCAGGCCGAGGCCGACTCCCTGCAGCTCGTCCTCCAGGCCGAGGCTTACAAGCACGAGCAGACTCAGGTTTCCAAGGCCGAGATCGAGAGGTTCACCCAGAGGCTGGTGGGCTACCGCGCGATGCCAAGGATGTACAAGCTCAACGCGCTGCTGGAATTGCTGGAGGTGGACTGCAGGGATGCCCGCAAATACATAGTCCCCGCCGGTACCCAGTATGATGTCTATGTTATCAATCTCGAAGAGAAGCAGAGGCTCGACCTGCTTGACATAACCGACTTTCAAGAAGACAAGAAATAAATATACAGAGGTCAGATTATGAGTAAAGATACTGAAAAGGCTGTCCAGGACGACAGGGGGCTGCATTTGCCCACCGTGCTTCTGGGTTGCGTGGTCGCGGTGATATTTCTGGTGGCGATATTCTCGTTCCAGCTCAACTCCACGGAATATGCTGTTATCTCGACTCTTGGTCAGGTAAAGGATCTCAAGGAGCCCGGGCTGCATTTCCGTTTTCCCTTCCCGATCCAGAAGATCTACCGCTTCGACAACCGGCAGCGTTGTTTCGAGGGCAGCGTAGGCAAGATCGAGGAGACTTTGACCGCGGACAAGAACAACATCATAGTGGGGATATTTGTCAACTACCGTGTTTCCGACCCGGTGACTCTCTTCAAGAGCGAGCGCACGGTCGAACAGGCGGAAAACAACCTCAACAGCCTCATGCGCAGCTCGAAAAACGAGGTCGTCGGCAAATACAACTTCTCGGACTTCGTCAACACAGACGACAAGAACAAGCTCTCCCAGATTGAGAAGGACATCAAGGATCTGCTGACCCCTGTGGCCCTGAAGAACTACGGGCTGGAGATTTCCAACGTTGGGATCAAGTCCCTTGGGATACCCGAAAAGGTGACAGGTGATGTGATCAAGCGAATGAAGAGCGAAAGGAACGCGGCATCCGACGCTTTCCGCCAGGAGGGCAAGAGGCTGGCCCAGAAGATCCGCGACGAGGCCGACAAGGAAAAGAAGGAGATGCTTTCCCTTGCCGAGGCGAAGGCCAAGATCATCCGCGCCGAGGGGGACGCGCAGGCCGCCGCGCACTACTCTGTCTTCCAGGAGGAGCCCGAGCTGGCGATATTCCTGAAGAAGCTCGACTCCCTGAAGAAGATTATGGAATCCCGCACGACACTTGTGATAGACACCGACACGGCGCCTTTCGACCTGCTGCGTCCAGGGTCGGAGCAGATCAACAAACCCCAGATGGAATAGAAAATGGCTAAGGAAGAAAGCATAAAACAGACCCGCGACATGCAGACCCCCGGGTTGCTTGATGCCGGCATAGGCGCTATACTCAGCACCTTGCGGCATGTATTTGCCTTGCTCTCCTTCGCGATAGTCGGCTTGATCGTATGGTACTTCACCTTCGGCGGCGCATTCACCGTTGAGGAGCAGGAGAAGGTGCTGGTCATGCGTTTCGGAAGGCTCCAGCACAAGCCTCGCGAACCGGGATGGAACTGGACATGGCCCTATCCGATATGCGAGATCGTCCGCATACCTGTGAACCGCCAGACCCTCGTAACCTATGCCTTCTGGTTCCACATGGATCCCGCGAGGCCCTCCGATCAGGAAGGTCCGGCGGCCGCAGCGCAGCCTCTGGCTCCCGGAAAGGGAGGATACCTCTTCACCGGCGACACAAACATTGTCCACTCTGGATGGGGAATGTTCTACCGCGTCTCAGACCCCTATAAATACTACACCTCATCCATGGGACCCGCCGACCCGCGCGGCATGGACAACATGATCACAAACCCTGACACCGGGGAGAGAGTCGGCACACGCGGGCCGCATACCATGCTCAGGGCTGCCTTCGAGAACGCCGTGATCAAGGCGACCTCCAAGGAGAACGTGGATTTTGTGCTCAGGTCTCCCGATTACATAGGGACTATAGAGAAGGCTGTTATGCTCGCCGTCGCCAATGCCGACATCGGGGTGACTGTAGAGAGTGTATGGTTGAACAAGCCCAGGATACCGCCGCTTGCGGCCGCCCAGGCCTTCCTTGACGTGTTCGACGCCAGCAACTTCAGTTTCTCCGAGCGCGAGAGGGCAAGGGCCTACGCGATCAAGTCTGGCAACGAGGGTGCCTCCGAGGCAGTCAGGATAGTCGCGGATGCCGAGGCATACAAGACAAGGGTGGTATCCGGGATAGAGGCCGACACCAAATATTTCAAGGCCATGCTCGTGGAGTACAGGAAGAACCCCGACATGGTACTTATCTCTCGTTACTCCGAGGTTCTCGGGGATGTCCTTAAGATGACTGACGACAAGTTTGTCATACGCACGAACAAGAAAGGCTCGCAGGAGGTCAGGCTGCTGCTCAACCGCGAGCCGCCGAAAAAAGAAGAGGTCAAGGAAGAATAGATGGAAGCTGCTGTCACATACTCTGAGTCCGACTCTGGACATGCCGCGTCAACGGACGGGGGGAGCCGCTGTACCCACTGCATGACGGAGGGTGCCGGTCACAACAGGTCAATGGCAAGGCTGAGCACCGCGTTGCTCGGCGGCGCAATGATTCTCAACTCATATCTCCTCAAGCTGCTGTTTCCTGAACAGATTTTCGCCTCCGAGCTCAGCGCGATGATCGGGGCGATAGTCCTAACTATCCCGATATTCACTGTGGCGTTCAAGGATTTGATCGCCGGACATGTTCACATGAACGAGCTGGTGGCTCTTGCGATTCTCGCAGCGATGACCCGCGGCGATTTCCCTTCTGCGGGGCTGATCGCCTTCCTGCTGTTGCTCGGGATCATCATCGAGTCGCGCACGGCCAGCGGCGCACAGCGTTCAATCGAGGAGCTTATCAAGCTCGCCCCGCATTCGGCGACCCTGCTGAAGGACGGCAAGGAAGTTCAAGTTGACGTGCTGGATCTCGGCGTGGGCGACATCATAGTGATCAGGCCCGGCGAGAACTTCCCGGTGGACGGGAAGATCATTAAGGGACAGAGCATCGTCAACCAGGCATCAATCACTGGCGAGTCCTTGCCCATAGACAAGGATGAGGGGGACGATGTGTTCGCGGGGACTCAAAATCTCACCGGGGCTCTGGAGGTCAAGGTTTCCAAGGTCGGGGAGGACACGACCCTAGGAAAGGTCCAGGAGTTGATACTAGCGGCGGAGAAGACTCAGGCGCCGATGGTCAGGATGATTGACAAGTATGCCGGGTTTTACACCCCGACGATACTGATGATAGCCGGTCTGACATGGTGGTTCACCAAAGACATGGACAATGTCGTCGCGGTGCTGATCGTGTCCTGCCCATGCGCGCTGGTCCTTGCGACGCCCACGGCGATAGTGGCATCCGTGGCTTCCGCGTCGAGGCTGGGGATACTGATCAAGAATGTGGCGGACATTGAGGTTGCGGCGAAGATCCAGGCTTTCATATTCGACAAGACCGGCACGCTTACAGAAGGTAAGTTGTCTGTGGCCAGGCTGGCCCCCGCGAATGGAGTCGAGCCGGCGGAGCTGCTGCAGGCCGCGATAACAGTCGAGTCGCACAGCAATCATCCCGTCGCCACGGCGTTGAAGGCTTTGGCAGAGGAGACCCGTCTGTCTCCCGAGCCGGCGACCAAGGCCACCGAGTTCCACGGAAAGGGTGTTGAGGCAGAGGTGGGGGAAAAGACTTTCCGGGCTGGAAGGGAAGCTTGGCTCAAGTCACTAGGCGCGGACTTCTCGAAAATCGAAAATAGTGACGATGCCGGCATGGAGAAGGGGATGAGCGTTATTTTTGTGGCCGTCGGGGACAAGGTCCTTGGTTGGATTGGCTTCCGCGACACTGTGCGCAAAGAGGCTGCCGGTTCGATCAAAAGGCTCGGGGAGCTTGGCATCAAGTTCTGCGCGATGGTCACCGGCGACAGGAAGAGTGTGGCCACGCTGATAGCCAACGAGCTGAACATACACGACCTCGAGGCGGAATGCCTGCCCGACGGCAAGGTCGACTATGTCCTGAGGATCAAAAAGGACTTCAACGTGGCGGTAGTCGGCGACGGTGTTAACGACGCGCCCGCGCTGGCATCAGGGACACTGGGGATAGCCATGGGCGCAATCGGAAGCGACATCGCCATCAACAGTGCCTCGATAGCCCTGATGAACAACGACCTCAGGCGTATTCCGATGCTGATCCAGCTCTCGCGGCAGTCATGGGCAGTGATGTACCAGAACATTGCTTTGGGGGTTTTGTTTGTGATAGGGGGGATATCGTTGTCGGTGTTTGGGCTTATGCCGCCGATAGCCGCCGCGATGATACATACATTGAGCACGTTGGTGATAGTGTTCAACAGTGCCCGTCTCGTGCGTACAGGCGAGGAGCTTACCCGTCCCGAAGGGGAGGGATCCGCTGAATGGGCTGAGGGATGACCTGTCGGGAGATATCCGGCCGGCGGGTGTAAAATACAAACAACATGGTGCTAGCAAGTGTCGGACGATAAGAAAAACCGTATAGCCGTCGAGGCGATCGGCCTGTCGAAAATCTTTAGAGATTTCTGGAACCGGCCCAAAGCCAATGCCGTTGACGATATAGACTTCGAGATCCGCCAGGGTGAGATCGTGGCCATGCTCGGCCCCAACGGATCGGGAAAGTCAACGACAATCAAGATGCTTCTAGGGCTGCTCTACCCCACGTCGGGCTCGGTCTCCGTGCTGGGCACCTCGCCGCGGGATGTCCAGGTGAAGAGGCGTATCGGGTATCTTCCTGAGGAGTCCTATCTCTACAAGTACCTCACTGCGATGGAGACGCTTGATTTTTACGGGGCGCTCTTCAACCTTTCGAGGGGCGAGAGGAAGAGTCGAAGCATGCAGCTTCTCGAGATGGTCGGCCTGAGCCATGCCAGGAACCGTCAGGTCGGCGAGTTCTCCAAGGGGATGGCTCGCAGGATCGGTCTGGCACAGGCGATGATCAACGACCCTGATCTGCTTATCCTTGACGAGCCGACCTCGGGGCTGGACCCGCTGGGCTGCAAGGAGGTCAAGGATCTCGTTTTACTTCTGCGCGAGCGAGGCAAGACTGTGATCGTCTGCAGCCATCTTCTGAGCGATGTCGAGGACATATGCGACAGGGTGATGATACTTTACGGCGGGAAGATCAGGGCTACCGGGTCGTTGTCTGAACTGCTCACCGTGTCCGAGGAGAACACCATCACAACCCCCGTGCTCCGCCCGGAGGTAACAGAGAAGGTGTTGGACATCCTCAGGAAGAACCTGAAATGCGAGGAGTTCAAGATAGACCACCCCAGAAGGACGCTGGAGGAGTTTTTCTTGGCGGTTGTTGACCAGGCGATGAACGAGAGCGTGGAGACATCTGGGGTGACTTCGGGCGGGAAGATCGCTGAGTACCTGCTCTCGGACGGCAGAGTATCCAAGGGGGCTCCCGAGAAGATAATTGCGGATCTCGCAAAACCCGAGGATGAGAGGGTCAAGCCAGCGCCTGAAGAAGAGCTGTCCTCCACGCCAGAAAAGACTCCGGAAGATGAAGCGATAAGCAAGCTTCTCAGCCGGGAAAAGCCCGTCGAGGAAGAGCCTGAGAAGGAAAAGGTCAGCCAGGGCAAGAAGAAAAAGATTGAAGAAGCCAACGAGAAATTGAAGAAACTTTTGAAATAACAATCTGAACGAGAACGTCAATACGTCAAGGAGCCCCCATGCCCGATCTGACACCCAACAGCGTGCCGGTATTCAGAAAGCCGGAGAAGTTGCCTGAGATCATGCCGATAGAGAGGATTGATGACTTTGAGATGAGGCTGAAGAGGCAGGATGCCTTCTGGAGCCGCGAGATAATTGACCGCCCGGTGGTGCATATAAGTCTACACTCGCCGGACCCGAAATATCCCCCGCCGGCGGTAAAGAAGTTCTCCGCCCAACGCGACAGGTGGATGGATTGCGAATACTACGCCGAGCAGCAACTGCATCAGGTGATGAACATGAAATACCTCGGAGACGCGTTGCCTATGGCCTGGCCAAACTTGGGCCCTGAGGTCTTCAGCGCGTTTTTCGGCACTGAACTCGAGTACTCGGACACCACAAGCTGGTCCATACCGAATCTGCTCGACTGGAGCGACGCGGGGAAAATAAAATTCTCCACCGAGAACCTCTACTGGAAGAAAATCAGCGAGATGACAGACTGCCTGCTGGAGATCGGCAAAGGGAACTTCTACACTGGATACACCGATATCCACCCCGGTGGGGATGCACTCGTCGCATTCAGAGACCCCCTCAACCTCAACATTGACATGATAGAAAACACAGATGCCGTAAAGTCCCTGCTCGGGTACGTTGACGATGTCTTCCTGGACGTTTTCAACTACTATGCCGACAAGCTCCAAAGCGCCGGGCAGGCCATCTGCAGTTGGCCCTCGATAGTCTCGAGCAAACGCTACTATGTGCCTTCGAACGACTTCTCGTGCATGATCTCAAACGAGATGTTCAAGGATGTCTTCCTCCCTGGGCTGACGAGGGAATGCGACGATACCGAGGTGTCGGTATACCACCTCGACGGCCCGGGCGCGCTCCAGCACCTCGATTCGCTTCTGGAAATCAAGAGCCTCGACGCGGTCCAATGGGTTCCCGGCGCCGTAAATGTACATGCAAACGTCTGGCTCGATGTATATAAAAAATGCCAGCACGCCGGAAAGGGAATACAGATTTTCGCAGAACTCGAAATCCTCGACTCCCTGATTGAAAACCTCAGGCCGGAAGGCGTGTGGATGATGCTCTCCGGAGTAAACACGGCCGGCGAGGCCGAGGAGGCGATCAGGAGGATTGGGAAATGGACTTGACTGCATTTCCCGAAGGCTAGCCCAAGTTTCACACTCAAAAAAAATGGAAATTTTTTTGAGTTCAAAATCTCAATCACCTAATTATCCATGATTTGTAAGTCGTTG
>CAZANS010000078.1:0-9012 GCA_964486565.1 uncultured Victivallales bacterium | reverse complement strand
GGACATGGTGACGACGTACTCTGAGCTGACAGTGAATTTGATGGAGATATTGTTCGCCGAGTGCGGCAAGCCCGACGGGATATGGTTCTACGAGGACATGGGATTCAAACAGCGCCCTTTCATGTCGCCTGACATGTACAAGGACATGATCCAGCCTGGACACAAGAGGACGATAGATTTCGCGCATTCTCATGGCCTTCCGGTGATCATGCATTCCTGTGGCTTTGTGGAGCCCTTGCTGCCTGGCATGATCGAGGCGGGGATAGACTGCCTGCAGGTGATAGAGATCAAGGCGGGGATGGATCTTTTGAGGATACACGAGACCTACGGCGACAAGATATCCTTATGTGGAGGTATGGACGCGAGGAATCTTGTGGCCAACGACCTGGATGCGTTAAGGGCGGAGCTGGAGCAGAAGATCCCGGTGGTCAAGAAGAACTTCGGGTATATCCTGCATTCCGACCACTCAATCCCCGACACCTGCGACTACGAGACCTACAGGTACTTCGTGGACAGGGGGATGCAGCTCGGGTCATACTAAAGCAGATCACCGCCATCCCAAGATGAAGGTCGGCAATCGCTGGTCGGCTTGCCGCGCCGAAGCCTTGGCGAAGGCGGTCTCACTCGAAATGGAAGTCGTGCTTCTTGTTGTACTCGCGCACCTTGCGCTCTATCTCCAGAGCGAGTCTCAATGCCCTGAGCCCTGTGGTGCCGCATACCTTGGGCTTGGGCGCGGTGCCTGTTTCCTTCCAGACTTTGACGCAGTTGACAAAGTCCTCGAGCTCCTTCTCCAGGGCATTGTGGTCGTCAATAGGGATCCGGTTTCTGACAACGCGGATGTTCTCCTTGTCCTTGGTGTGGATTATTCCTGACCTCTTGGCGTAGTCGAGAAATAGGTAGGCGTCTGTATAGAAAATATTGTACCGCCTGATCGAGCTGAATGCGATCCTGCTTGCATTGACGTTGGCCACGCAGCCGTTCTTGAATTGAATTCTGGCGTTGACAATGTCCTCTGTCTCGCTGAATGCGGGCAGTCCGTTGGCGTCGATGTGCTCAGGCTCCGAGCCGACTATGTGCAAGATAAGCTCCAAATCGTGTATCATCAGGTCGAGTATAACGCTCACCTCGGTTCCCCGTGGATGCAGACCTGGGCGCTGCGGCGGGTACGGAGCGAGGCGCTGCACCTCCAGGAATCTGGCCTTGTCAGCGAGCCCCTCCAGATATTTCATGACTGGATTGAACCTCTCCACATGACCTACCCCGAGCACAAGATCCCGCTCGGAGGCAAGTCTTGTCATCTCCTCCGCCTCCCCCACTGTGGTCGCTATGGGCTTCTCGATCAAAAGATGCTTGCCGGCCTTAAGCAGAGGAACAGAAACCTCGTTGTGCAGATGCGAGGGCACGGCGATGCTCAAGGCATCACAGGCTGCCCCCAGCTCATCAATGGTCTTGAAGATCTTGACATTGAACTCGGTGGCGATTGCGAATGCCACATCGGGGTTGGCATCGTAAATTCCAATGAGCTGCACATTCTTGTTCATGTTGTGCAGCCGCACATGATGTCTACCCAGAGCGCCTGCTCCGACCACACCGACCTTAACCCTCTCGCTCATCTATTCCTCCTTAATGTGTAAATCACTTCAATATACAAATAGTTTATCTGGGTTGCAAATCCGACTTCAACACTCCTCTTCCCTTACGGCGGCGCCATCCTGGAGGGAAATCCGTCCTGCCAACAAGCGAGTCGAAAGGGAAAATCCAGTATGAGAACGACTCGACCTCCAAGGAAGATGAGTAAGTCTTGATATAGGAGTCAAGGGCATTATGCGGATCAGCGCCGAAAACCGGCCCCGCGTCGCCAAGGGCCGCCCCGACAACCGCGCCAAGAAGCTGGTTGTATCTCTTGTACTCCCCCGGCTCTCCAGGGTAGGAGCAGAACCTCCTGCCGATGCTTCCTGCGACGACCTCGGGCCATGGGGACGGAATCCTGGACGGATCCTTCTCATAGTCCAGAACGCTTGTCCCTGATTCGAAGAATCCGTAGCGTAGATCAGCCACATACACCTCGGCTCCCTTGCGAATCTCGCAGAAGACATGCACGACGCTACCGGCATCGTCCACAAGGGTTACAACATGGGCATCATAGCCCCCCTGCCGTACGACGAGGCACAGTACACGGCATCTCTCCTGAGTTGTGCCAAATCCCCTTTCAAGAATCTCGACAAGATGCCCTGCGGGAACATAGCCATCAACCGGGGACATCGCCTTCACCTTTCGGGCGACGATCCCGAAAGCTGCCTCGACGCCGCCCTCGGCAGCGGTTTCCTCCCATATCTCCCTGCAGGCCACGAGCCCCTCCCAGTACCTGTGGTCATACGTGTTGAACGGGGATGTAAGCAAACCTGTCCCCAGCTCCATACCCAACATCAGCTCTATATAGTCGGGGTCGGGCATCTCGGGATCGTCGTCACTGACAAGCATCTTGGCGTACAGCAGGGCCCTCTTCCCGTCTCCCGCGATGACCGCGTCTAGCCATCCCTCAGCAACGCGGAGCTTAGGCTCGTGCATGCTTGAGGGGAAAATCATTTCCTGATGTGCACGGAAGAGGGACACAAGGAGGATCCCCCCAAGCGCCGACACAAAAAAGAGCACGGGCAGCCCTCCCGCCCATGCTGGATAACCCTTTCCCGATGCATTTCCGAGTTCGCTCATCCGTCGTCCCATATCAAATAATTCTGTTTTTTCGCAAATATTACCCTTGCCGCATTTGCAAAAGCATTGGCACGGTCTATGTTTGCGTCCGCTTTATTATACTGTACTTAATTAAAAAGGAAAAGGAACGCAATGGGGAATCTCAAGAAAAAACGGCGCAGGAAAATAGCTCAGCACAAGCGCCGGAAGCAATTGCGCGCAAACCGTCACAAGAACAAATAGTTCTTCCGGCGGGAAAGCCGCGCGATCACTCCAGTGAAATGTCGAAGAAATGCAATATTTGCCGATGCAGGCAGGGAAAAGCCTTACATCCTTCCCTGCCTTTCTCCGTTGTACTCATTTTCTTCCTGCTTCCTTGCCGACATCTAGGAGCCGCCCCCATTCTTGGAGCGTCATTCAAGACCGCCGCGATTGAACTCGCCGACATTGTCATATTCACAGAGAACCCCATATCTGCGGAAAGCACGGCAAAGGCCGAGGCGCTCTCGAGCTTCGCATTGGCATATTCTCAGATCAACCTGACAGGCAAGGTCTCTGACGAATCGCTTGCACTGCTGTTGAAAACCCTTCAGACAGATCCACATGCGGGACTTCCCCTGACTCTCGTCATCGCGCATCACGCGGAGACCGGGACGCTAAAGGAAGCCACAAAAACCTTGCTCCCTATCGCAACGAAGAACCCTGGTGCACTGAGACTCAACATCCAGACCGCCGCACTGCTGAACGAAGAGGAAAGGCATGCCGAGGCACGCTCGATCCTGGAGAAAACCCTGGAGTCCACCCACCTGGAGCAGATGGCATCAAAAAATCCTGACGCGCTGGCCGATCTGCTCGCCACGCTGTCAAAACTATATCTGCAAGCCGAGGATGCGTCATCCGGCGAGAAGCTATGGGACAAGGCTCTGGCTATTCCCGAGATAGCCAATATGCCTGCCGCGAGAATCGGCGCCATAGATTTCTACTCCCGCTTTGCCGACCAGGGGCCGGACGGATTCTTCTCCGGTTGGAGCAAAAGAAGATACCGCAGGAAATTAGACGACAACATCTCGGCATTCGAGAAATTATGGGACGACCCAAAATTGCAGAACATCCATCTGCTGCAGCCGCTCTTCTCGGTCCTCAAGAGATATGATATGCCTGACAGGGCGGAAAAACTTATCCTGCAGAAACTTCTGGAGGATCCCGCCAACCCAAGGTCAATGTTCGCACTGATACAGTTCTATTCCGATGCCGGAAGGCACGCCGACCTCTACAGGGCATGGAAAATCATCATCGAGACAAACCGATATCCGCAGATCGGGCAGATATGGAAGTACGTCACCAGGGGGAAGGGAAACGAGGCCGACTTCTACATGGAGATGGGCACCGCCGCCCTTCGCGCGGGCTTCTTCCATGAGGCCATCAGGGCTTTAGACTGGTTCCTCCTGCTCAACCCGAACCATCAGGAGGGGCTCTTCCATGTCGGCATCGCATACCTCAAGATGAACCAGTACGAGAAGGCTGCCGAAAAGCTCAGCCTTGCGAAGAACCTCCCGGAAGCACATTTCTTCAGATCCAGATGCTACTCCTGCATCGGAGACTACAAGAAAGCACTGGAGGCACTCGACACGGCCAAGGAAATTGTCAAGGACGACCCCGCCAGAAGCAGTTTCATAGACATGGGTTTTCTGATAGAGTACGCCTTCACCGCCGACCTCGCCGGCGATTTCGACAAGACCCAAAGCACACTTGAAGGGCTGATCGCAGAATTTCCCGACGACCATGTGATCAACAACTTCCTGGGATACTTCTGGGCCGACAACAACATCAACCTAGACCAGGCGCTTGCGATGATAAAGAAAGCCGTCGCCGCCAAGCCGGAAAACACAGCATACCTCGACAGCATGGCATGGATCCTCCACAGGAAGAAACGCTTCAAAGAAGCGCTATCCTTCATCAACAAGGCTCTCAAAAGAGAGGGGGAACTGCCAGACGCCGTCATCTCCGACCATGCCGGAGACATTCACTTCGCTCTCGGAAACACAAAAAAAGCCATGGAGTTCTGGAACCTCGCACTCGAGACCCACAGCATATATCTCGACAAAAAAACAGTCAGGGAAAAATTAAAATCCCACTCCCAAAAATAACAGGCCGGCAGGGACGGGGCCGGCAGGGACGGAGTATTAGATACGGGCCAATTTCGAAACTCCGCGTGAACCGCGTTGGGAGCGCAGGCGCGGCCTCGCATCCAAAATGGCCAGACGCGCGGCCACGGGGAGTTTTGAAACTGGCTCAGATAGTCAAACTCTTGCTTCAAGTATCTCCTCGATCTCATTTTTGCCGAGATTCCCGCTCTCGCCAAGAACGAGGCCGATGTTTGCGCAGCTTTCGGCCACTTTTGCCGGTGCAGAGGGATCTATGCCATATTCGGATAGGCGCGTCTTCACACCCATCTCCTTGAAGAACCCTTCTGTGCGCGATATCGCCTCCGAGACAGTCTCTTCTTCAGTCTCACCTGTGATCCTCCAGACTCTTGAGGCGTACTGAAGGAGCTTATCCTTCTTGATTTCCTTCTGGAACTCGAGCAGACCAGGAAGGACGACCGCGAGGCTGCAAGCGTGGTCAATCCCGTAGTGCGCGGTGATCTCGTGCCCTATCATATGTGTCGCCCAGTCACCCGGGACACCGAGCGAGATTATCCCGTTGAGTGCGCATGTTGCAGCCCACATGACATTTGCCCGGACATCATAGTCCTCAGGGCTGGTCAAGGCCTTGGGTCCCTCCTCGATGAGTGTCAACATCACACCTTCGCTCCAACGATCCTGGACAGAAGCCCTTGCAGAAACGGTCAGGTATTGCTCGACGACATGCACAAAGGCATCTACCACCCCGTTGCCCACCTGGGACGCGGGTAGCGAATATGTCGTCTCAGGGTCAAGTATGGAGAACTTCGGCATCAGAACAGGGTTTATAACCACCCTTTTGGCCTTGATCTCGCGTCTGCTGATCACGGCGTTGGGGTTCATCTCCGACCCGGTGGCGGGAAGCGTCAGAACCGATCCCAAGGGCAACGCACGGGTCAAGGACTCTCCCCTGTCGGCAACCATGCCCCAAGGCTCTGGAGTTGCATCATACAGCGCGGCAGCGGCTATGAACTTCGCCGCATCAAGCACAGATCCCCCGCCGACGGCAAGAACGAAGTCCAGTTTATTCTCCTTGATGTCGGCGACAGCCCGCAAGCAGGTCTCGTATTCCGGATTCGGCTCGATACCCCAAAACTCATGTATCTCTCGCCCCGACAACGCGGCAATTACCTGATCATAGACTGTGTTCCTCCTGATCGAGCCACCGCCGGCCAGAAGAAGAACACGGCTGTCCGCCGCAACCAAGTCCGAGAGACTGGATATCACTCCCTTGCCAAAAACTATCCTGACAGGATTGCAGTACTCGAAATTCTCCATCTCACACACCTCTACTTTTGATTGAAAAAAAAACCATACGCCCACCGGCACAACCTATCCCACAAATGCACATAGCCAAAACAAAATCATTCAAAGTCTAACTCCACAACACATATAAATCAAGCACGATCCTTTAGCGATCCACCAGATGCCGATCCACTAGGGACGGAGTATTCCCGGAAAATCCACTAGGGAAATCCACTAGGGACGGAATCCACTAGGGACGGAGTATTCCTGGAATGGCAATTCCGGCTTGAAAAATATTTTTGCAGTGGTATGTTGTTTTTTGATCAGGGTCTTGCACGGTGTTTTTTTTCGCCATGTTCAAGCCTTTGGAGTATTAAGTTAGGGGAAAATTATGGCACGAGATACTTTAAGCGAGCTGCGCAGAGGCGTACTGCTGAAGCTAGGGGCTTCCGAGTCCGATTCCGACAAGGTTCTGGCCTACAGCTCGGGAGTCTTTGACCATACCTCGCTAGCTGATGAGCTGAGCTTCCCGCTTGAGGACGAACTTTTTGCCAAGAGCTGGAGGAAGTATCAGGACGACGCATCTTCGCTAGGGGTGTTCCCGGTTATAAGGAAAGCCTGCCCCCAGCTCAACTTCCCCATAGACGACAAGACTGCCGAGAACCCGGAGTATAGGGACGCTGTCCTTTACGCCGACATCAAGGACGAGCGCCTCACCAAAAACGACTTGGGGTTGAAGGATGCCGGCAAGATGCAGCTTGCCGTTGTACAGACTGACGCGGGTGGAATACCCATGCTTTATGTGCCAGAGAGGGGGGACTTCGAGAGGGTCGTCCAGGCAATGCTCTACCACAACACCAAAACTGCCGTGCCTCAATGGGTCACGTCAGCATTTGTCCGCGAATTTCGCAACTCCGAGAGGATTTTCGCGCAACGCGAGAGGTTCCAAAAGAAAAAAGCGCTGATGAATCTGAATACCACATGGCAGGAGGAGTTCCCCAGATTCCTTCTCAACAAGAAACAGTACCTGGACAGCCTGATAGTTGTCTGCGGGAGCCACGCCTCGAACATCTCACCGGAAGCGGTCGGACTGGACGATGATGAATGGGTGGCCAGATCCATTGTGTTCAGCAGGGAGAAGGAGGCCTTGCGCTACTTCATGAAGCGCATTTTCGGTGTCGACAAGAACCATCCGCACGTGGAGTTCGTCGCCACCTACGGAGCGTTGAAGGCCAGCCTTGGAGAGTACAGCCACGAGGCTCATCTGAAGCTACTTCTTCCCCCTCCCGACTCTGGCGTGGCGGCAAGGGGGCTTGACTCATCCGACAAGAGCCTGACGAAAGAGATGGGCGAACTGATAAAGAGGCTGACGATCAAGGCCGCAAGCAACCTCGACGACTTTGAGAAGATCTATGCAAACCAACTCGAGTCCACCCCCGCAGTGCTGATGACGATAAGTCTGACCTATGTGACACTCGAGGAAATGGCTTCCAGCCTCGAGCCCCTCGAGAAAATATACTTCAGCCTTGCACAGTAGAATCCATCTGGGCAAAATAACGACTCCAGCAGCGAGAGAAACTACTACCAAGAGCCAAGTGCAACTTCAAGAAATTAGGGACGGAGTATTCTCCCTTTTTCCATCTCTATTTCTGGCGCAGGTTTTTCGGGGGGAAGCCCATGACTTTCTTGAATACCTTGCTGAAGTAGAAAAGGTCTGAGAAACCAGCTTTTTCAGCGGTCTCCTTGATGCTTAGGCCCTCTTCCAGAAGCAGCCTGCATGCGAGATTGATACTTGCGCGGTTCGCAATCTGCGTGGGGGTTGCTCCCAACTGTGACTTGAATATGGCGTTCACGTGCTCAGGGGAAAGGTGGAAGGCTTTTGAAAGCTCTTTTCTCCTGGTTTTCCCCGGGATTCGGGACTCGATGAACCCGACCATCTCCCTTGCCCTGAAATTGACATTCGGATTCTCGCCTAGCCAGTACTCCGACAACCTGAGCCAGAGCTCCCTGAAGATATTCTCCAGCAGGCTATCCCTGAACATGCTGAACCTTGACGCGGCGGCGCAGCAGTTCCGGAAGAGCTGGTGGATCGTATGGTCTCCGGATGTGGAGGTGACAAGCCTAGGCTCAGGATCGGGGATATAATCCCCAGAAAGCACAGAGGATTTATTGAGAAGCTCAAAATGTATACATGATATGATCGCGCCGTATGCGGCCTGCCTTTCACACCTGAAGACATGCATCACCCCCGGCGGGATGCAAAGCACATCGCCCTCCAGAAGAAGCGACTTTTCAGAATTGTCCTTGCTCGTGTACGAGAATCTGCCGGCCACGATGTATATAAGCTCGAAGTCGGGAATGATCCTCGGCCCCCACTCAGTGACATCCGCCAGCTTGAAATAATTCGAGTGGTGTATCTCCGGCAGCACATATTCAGGTCTGACTCTCTTGCTCTTTTCTGCTTTTTCACGCATAATCTTATTATATTACAACGATAAGCTATATATTCCCATTGACTTAGGCTGGAAAAAGTTGGATATTATAACCTATTTTCAAACAAATTCTAAGGACAGCAGACATGGAATACGAACTTGGTGACAGAGATGTTGAGAGACTTAGGAGCCTTGCACAGAGGCAAAGGGAGATTGCCGGCCTTGCGGAGATGGACGAAAGGCGCAGGCGGTGGCGAGATATCAACGACGGCGTTTCGGGCACCAAGCCGCCCTTTGCGATAGAGACCTGGACCTTCGACCGGGATTTCATGCCGGATTCCATTTTTAAGTGCGAAACGAACTACGGAAGGAGACTCGAAGGGGAATTTCTCAGGAACATCCGGCATTACGAGATCCTTGGCGACGACCATGTATGCCCCCCGACGATTGACATGCATTGG
>CAZANS010000077.1:6896-9024 GCA_964486565.1 uncultured Victivallales bacterium | reverse complement strand
GATCCATGCACATGCCACTCGGGTGACGGAGTCGTCCAGGGCACGGGGGACCTTGTAGGCAGACGTGTCTGGCTTCGCCTTCACAAAACGCTCAAGCGTCGTGGTGAAGCCGGAACAATCCCGGCATTTTGATAGATGCACAGCCAGCGTCTCGTCCGAGGCTCCTTTATCCAGAACCCTGTTCCTTACCTCTTTGCAATCCATGTTGATCCCCGTTACAATAAGAAGCTGTCACGAACCCCATCCGCACATGCAGTTGCGAAGGTTCCTCAACGCATACTGCATCCTGCCGAGCGATGTGTTTATAGACGTGTTTTGTATTTGCGATATCTCCTTGAAACTCATCTCCTCCTGCCTCAGAAGGAACACCTCCCTCTGAGTCTCGTTCAGCTTGGATATGCACTCCTCCAATGCCGCGGAGAGCTCCTCGTTATCCAGTTTTTCCCATGGCTGGTTCTTCTCCGAGTAAAGCATCCTCTCGTCGTCCAGCTCCGTCTCCAGCGACTGTCGCCGGTTACGCCGGAAATGATCTATCGCCAGATTGTGGGATATGCGCATGAGCCAAGCAAGGAACTTCTGGTTGTCACGGTAGCCCTCCAAATTGCGGATCGCCTTTATCCATGTCTGCTGGAAGATGTCGTCAACAACAGCGAACCGCCCTGGGATAAGACGGTTAAGATAGGCATAAATCTGCCTCTTGTACCTACAGTATAGAGCGTCGAAAGCTCTCGCGTCATTGCCCAGATACCTCCGGATAAGCTCGCTGTCCGATAATTCCTCCAACAACATCCCGGCTTCACCCTGTAAAACGTTTCCCTCCCCTGACTTATTGCCATGGAAAGTCTTTAAGTTCATTTGCACCATAATATCGCTTCGTGCGTACACACACCCCCCCCGGAAAACAGAATATTGCATGCGCGACGCTTGAAAAACGATTCAAACCACAAAGGTCAGTCAGCCGGAGATCACCTTGTCCCAGTCCTCTTCAGACACAACCCATTCGAGAGCCTTCCTGCGGTACTCAATGACATACTCCCTCACCTTCCCGGGGGGCGGCTGGGAGTTGATCCTCGCGTTGATCATGCTCCAGTTGAGGCAATATGCAAGGTCTAGAGCCTCCACGATGATATTGTGCGGCCGCATCT
The DNA here is from genome assembly GCA_964486565.1 of uncultured Victivallales bacterium. GTDB lineage: Bacteria > Verrucomicrobiota > Lentisphaeria > Victivallales > JAADHT01 > JAFGFR01. The sequence continues at coordinate 7,879 of CAZANS010000077.1, read as the reverse complement.
CGAGGCTTCCGGGAAAGGGGGTTGCGGGGTCGCAGTTCGCTATGCTGGGCATCAGCTCCGACAAGAAGTCGCCGCAGTATTCGCCGAAGTTCATCTCCTTGACCAGAGACGTGCACCAGGCGAGCATCCATAGCGACTCGATCTGCAGCTCGAACTTCTCCCGGTCTCCCTTCTGGTCGAAGATGAAGAGGCATTCACTCGGGGTGAGAAACTCCGAGATATGCTCCTTCTCTATCCATTTCTTTGTCTGCTTGATGTTCTCCTGGGAGAATGCGCAGGCCACCACTGCCTTGATCGCTATCATTCGTCTGCCTGTCTCCTCCTTGGAGCGGATGGTGAGACGCATGTCGAGCAAGGGGAGCTTGTCGGGAATCTGATATCCCAGTTTCCGGGCTTTCTTAAGCGAGCTCTTCCTGATTTTCTCCAGATCCATGAACCCTCCTTCATGCGAGTTTAAAGATAAATCTCGGCTTTGAACTTAGCACACGCTGCGTTAAATTTCAATCCGATTACAATTTTCCGAACGATATCCTTCCGATGTAACACGGGAACTGTCAGACGACGAAAAGGTTTTTGCTGGAGAACCTCGGGTCGCTGGTAAGGTTAACGCCGAGTTTCCGCAGGCCGGCCTCGTCTCCAGGGGTGGGGATATGGGTCATGTGCATTTCGCACCCGTTGAGGTCCGGGAGCTTTTCCATCGCCATTTTAACCGCTGGAGCGGAGGGCAGGCTCACACTGAGGGCGATCAAAGTCTCCTCAAGGTCCAGACTGAGGCGCTTCGCCTTGAGGATGTCCTTCTTGAGCGAGCTTACCGAGGCTATTATGTCCGGAGAGATGAGAAGCAACGGGTCGGGAAGACCGGCGAGATGCTTGATGGCGTTTAGGACCACGCTCGACGCAGCATGCATCAGGTTGGAGTTCCTGCCTGTAACGATTACCCCGTCGGGAAGCTCTAGGGCGGCACCGCAGTAGACATCGACATC
>CAZANS010000077.1:0-6886 GCA_964486565.1 uncultured Victivallales bacterium | reverse complement strand
TCGCCCTTCTTATGCTCCTCAGCCCTTGCTGCTGCATCCCGCGCCTCGTTCACCACGCGCCGTCCCTCCTCTGTCGCACCAAGCTCGTCCATCAGCAACTTCGCCCGATCGACAGTGGACTTGTCAGTCAGACCCACAGCATATTCGCACCGGTATCTGAAGTAGCGTCTTATAACCTCCTGTATCGCCGCCTCCCTCACAATATCGTCGTCAACTATGGCTGAGCCCGCACAGTTCACACCCATGTCTGTAGGGGACTTGTAGCACCCCGCGGAACCGGTGATGCGGGTCATGATGCGTCTCACCACAGGGAAGATCTCAACATCGCGGTTGTAGTTGACCGCAGGAGTCCCATAGGCTTCCATGTGGAAGTGATCCAGCTCGTTGAAGTCGCCTATGTCCGCCGTCGCGGCCTCGTATGCGATGTTCACAGGATGTTTCAGAGGCAGATCCCATACAGGGAAGGTCTCGAACTTAGCGTAGCCAGCATTCGCACCCCTGAGGTGCTCGTGGTAGATCTGTGCGAGGCATGTGGCCATCTTCCCGCTGCCGGGACCCGGTGCCGTGACCACGACAATCGGCTTGTCCGTCTCGATGAACTCATTGGCTCCATAGCCGTTGTCGCTGACTATTGTGTCAATGTCCGTAGGGTAGCCCTTGATCTCAGAATGGGTGTAGACCTTGATCTTTCTTCTCTCAAGCCCGTCTATGAAGCGTCTTACGACGGGCTGCCCCTCGTAGCGGGTGACCACCACCGCCTTGACATCCAGGCCCCATGACCGAAGGTCGTCAATCAGCTTGAGCGTGTCAACATCGTAGGTGATGCCGAAGTCGGCACGGATCTTCTTCCGCTCGATGTCGCCCGAATAAATGCAGATCACTATGTCGGACTTCTCCTTCAGAAGCTTCAGCAACCTGATCTTGGCGTTAGGGTCGAAGCCAGGGAGCACCCTCGCAGCATGATAGTCGTAAAGCAATTTCCCCCCGAACTCAAGATAAAGCTTCCCCTGGAACTCCGAAGCCCTGCGCAATATCGCCTCGGACTGAAGACGAAGATATAGTTCATTGTCAAAACCACATGGCATAATTGATCCTGCTTCCTTTATGTCAACTCGTTGAATCTAGAGCCAATTTCAAAACTCCCCGCGGCGGCGCGGCATTCGCGCCAAAAGAGCTTGCCGCCCAACGCGGTTCGCGCGGAGTTTCCAAATCGGCTCTCAAGTAAATCTAAAGCAAGCAAAGATTAAAGCAACCCCGCGAAAATGATTTAAAGAGCCAATTTCAAAACTCACCGTGGCCGCATGCCTGTGCGGTGCACGCAGACAGGCGCGGCTGGCAATTTTGGATGCGAGCCCACACCGCGGCAGGAAGCTGTCAGGAAATGCCGGCGTCACGATGGTTCCGGGATGCCGGTTGTGGCGCAGGATCCCACCCCCCATATGAAACTAATACTCCGTCCCCAACAACCGCTAAAACAGACATATCCGCTAAAGCCGCCAAGTCAAGCCCCGAAGCCGGGAAAATGATAAAAAACTTGTTTGATAATTGGTGGATTGTGTGTAGCAGTAGGGACAGAGTTTTGTTTTTGAATCAAAAAGTTGGAGAGGCGATGAAGGTTGAAGGCAGTTTTTTAAAGTGGTGGGAACTTAATTCGTGTGGATATTCCGCGATGTTTTTCGACATAGACGGCACTCTGATCTCAGGCGGCCGCGCCCTGCCGGGAGCCGCGGAGGTTATTCAAACACTGCGGGATTCGCAGTTCCCGTTCTGCCTGTTGACAAACGACGGCAACCATTCCCTGGAGGAGAAGAGAGAGATACTCAAAAGGGGGGGGCTGCATATCTCCACGGACGAGATGGTGTCATGCGGCTCAGCCTTGAAGGTCCTCGCCGCCGAACGTGGGTATGCAGGCAAGAGATTCTTCGCCATGGGCGAGCTGGGAAACCCCGATTTCGCGGAACTCGCAGGCATGAGGGTTGTGCGCGACACATCTAAAATATCGCACTGTGAAGGCGTGATCGTGGGGGAGGGGTGCTACAACTGGCAGTCCAACATCAACGCGGTTTTGAATTTCTTCATCTCGCGCGGCGGCGACGCGGTGATGATCGTCCCCAACCCTGACAGCTACTGGCCCAACGGCAGCAACGGCGAGATAGGCATCGGCGCAGGCGGAAAGGCCAGATTCGTCTGCACCATTCTCAAGGAGTACGGGATAAAGGTCAAACCCATCTACTTGGGCAAGCCTTACACCCCGGTATACCGCTGCGCGCTAAGGCACCTCTCGGAACTCCACGCCATGCCCGCCAGAGTCCCAAGAAAAAGAATCCTGATGCTCGGCGACTCGCTCTTCTCCGATATCCGCGGCGCTCGGCGCGCAGGATTCTCCTCTGGGCTGCTCCTGACAGGCATAACAAACACCAGCCATGTCGGACGGGCCCCTGACCACAGCCGGCCAGACTTCATCTTCAAATCCCTCAATGTAAGGAGCCGTTAGGTTCAGAATAGTGTGTATTCCTGAAAGTTGCCTGTTGCGGCGGGGAGTTTTCCTGCGGCGAGGTAGAAGCGGTTTTTCGTGTAGTCGAAGATGACGCTGTATATGTTGCAATGCAGGAGGACTCTGCGGTCGCGGAGAATGGTCTGCATTAGCTCCGGGCTGGAGGTGGTGTCTTCTGCGTAGTTTCTCGCGACCTGTTCAGTGGGGCATTGGGGCATTCCCACTCCGTGCCATGGGGTGTTGTCTGCGGCGAGCACGCCGCCTGTCATGACTCTTTTTGAGACATTGCCGTCTTGCAGCCTCTCGTAGACTGCGGCCTGTCCGGAGGGGGCGTCCGCAAGGACAATGCAGAAGGGCATCGCGGGCGGCATCTCAATTATCCTCTGCTCGGCCTGGTCGAAGCTGGAGCAGGTCTCGGCGATGTCCCTTATTGCGATGAACACGGGCATCTGGGGTTCTGAGCTGGCGAATCCGAGTTGGTTGAAACCCATCGAGATGCCTTTTTCATTGATTATTGTGAGTGCCCCGGTCATTCCGGGGAATCCCATCCTGACGGTCGCCAGGCGCTCTTCGTCCCCGGCCGTGCGGAATATTGTAACCATGAAATTGCCCACACCACCGAGGTTGTCCCAGTCAAGGTTGTGCGCATGCATCAGCCTGCCGGGCTTGGAGTGGCCGGCACCCGCGTCGAGGACAACCTGCCTACAGCCTATGCGCCACATCCCGATGTCGAGGAAGCTGTTCGCCAGCATGAGCGTCTGAATGTCCACCCCTGAGCCATCCGAGAGTCCACTGATCTCCTCTGTCCAGCGTCCGGGGATCAACTCGAACAAGGCAAGGGCTTTCCTTCCACCGTCCTCGATAAGTTTCGCGTCGTTCCTGCACACAACCCTCTTCAGATAGAAGCTGCAGAGCAGCCTGATCGAGGTGCTGCGGCTTGAGCCATGAGTCTTTCCATTCTCGTATGGGTCGGCCGGCAGGATCAGCTCCCTCGGGGAGGCGGGAAGAAGCGAGTACACGGTGTTCCGAAAGAAAATCCTGCCGCCAGGAATGAAATTCAAAAGCACCAAGGCAAAAAGGATGCTCAGGAGCGCGTATGTCCTGTACCTTGTTGAGAATATCCTGGACAGGCGGCTCTGGTGCCTCTCAAGGCGTGGTTCCGGTGTCTCGCTCATCTTCATCTTGCTTAATTTGCGAATTCCGCAGATATTCCAGGAAATCGCGGATGGTGTTCCAGTATCTTGTCCCGCCGACCCATTCCAGATCGTTGTGGCCTGCCCCTTCAACCCCAAGGAAGAACTTCGGCTCCGAAGCCTCGGCGAATATCCTCTCGCCATGGAAGAATGGTATGACCCCGTCCCGGGTGCCGTGTATGACAAGCACAGGGCAGTCAACATCGGCGATCCTCTCGATGTTGGGAAAACGGTCGAAAGGTAGAATCTTCACCCTTGTCACGACCCTGAATGCCGAGATGAACGGCGACTCCAGGATCAGCCCGGCGACAGGCTTCTCCTTCGCCAGCCATGTCGAGGGCCCGCTGCCTACCGAACGGCCCCAGATCACTATCCTGTCGGCGGGGATGCCGGAGTCCAGGAGATGCCCGTAGACGGCCATGAGGGAATTGTTCACCGATTGCTCCCGGGGACTCCCGTCGCTCGTCCCGTAACCCGGATAGTCGTAGCACAGAATCGTGGTGCCGAGCATCTCCGCCATCTCCTCGACCTGGGACCCGATTATCCCCAGGTCAACGGCGTTGCCATGGCTGTAGATGATGTGGAAGTGCCCCGGCTTGCGAACTTCGCGGAAGCTTATGTGTGACCCGTCGTCCAGCTCGACCTTCCCTATCGCCGCGGTGTCGGCGTAGGACGGCTTGGGCGCGGGGAACATCGCCTTGTCGGCCATGAAGCAGGCGTATAGGAGGAGGAAGATATAGTTGATCAGTATGATCAGCAGCACCGAGCGCAACAGGCGTTGGACGCTGAAGTCCCCGACAACATATTTTTTCAGATTCTCATCCATAAATGGCCTGCATGTCTTGCTTTTTGCCCGACAGGGCGAAGGCATTAAACTACTTGATCATCCCCCGGTTTCAAGCGTGTTGATGTTTTTGTTTCCGAAGGTGCCGTGGAGCAGAAAATTGACGATATGTTTTCTGGCCTTGATGTTGTCCATTATGAATGTATGTGCCGAATTGACGACGACATGCTCCTTCTCGGAGTCAAGATGTGTCTCGGCGACGCTGACCTTGCCGTCGTATCTGCCGGCGATTATGCCGATCTCGACGTACTTCGGTACCCATGCTAGGCGCGCGGCGGACCCGTCGGTGTCGCTCAGCTCGCGCAAGGGTTTCAACACCTCAGAAATCGGCCATATCCGCGAGAATAACCTCGCCGACGCGGCCCCCTGGTTCGGCGGCGCAAGCATCACGGCACGCCCAAGCCAGTCCACACGCACCTCAAGCTCCCTAAGTGCCTCGCGTAGAAGTATCCCCCCCATGCTGTGGGTCACGAAAGATATCTTGTGTCCGGGATGCCGCGCAGCCACCTCGCGGATGAAGTTTGCGAACTTCGCAGAAAGCGCACCCACCGGCAGGCTGGTCGAGGGATAGGAGAAGATGACACAAGTGAACCCGCGTCTGCGCAAATGCCTGGCAAGAAGCACCATGCTCAGCCCGCTCCGACCCAGCCCGTGGGCCAGTATCAATATTTTAGGTTCCCCTGTAATCACCTAGAATCCATTGACACCGAAAGCCAACCCCAAAAGGGTCAGCGACGGCAGTTCCCTAAGTTGAATGTACTGTTTATCTTGTAAAATTATACTTCGAGGTTGTCGCAGAGTCAGATAATAAAAAAAACAACAAGAGCAGCAATCAAGTACCCCTCCGTGGAAGGCCAGTCCAAGCTCGCCCTTGCGCGCAACAGGAATATCCCGGTTATCAGCCCTGCATGGATAAAGGCAAGGGCAAATCCCCTGACAACCATAAGGAGCAACTCCGGGCTCATGTTCTTGGTCTTCCGGGAACCCTTTGCGCCGGCCGTGTCGGTGTTCTTTTCTTCCATGCCTGCCTCCTCGCATTAGACCTTGTCATCTGGCTCTGCAATCCGAACCTAACCCCATGGGCGGGAAAAGTCAACCGCAATCTCCACGGAATTTTTTGCGTAATTCGCAGCTCCATGGCTTGGTTTTTCCACAATGCAATATACATTGCGACCCTGTCAAGCCGCTGTTTTTTGCGGCTGGAATATAGGAAGTAATCATAAAGAGGTTCAAGACATGAGCGAAGGATTGAATATTGCCATAGCCGGCGCCACCGGGGCGGTGGGCGTTGATATGATCGCCACTCTCGAGAGACGAAATTTCCCGGTGAAAAGCCTCAGGCTGCTCGCGTCCTCGCGTTCAGCGGGCAAGGAGCTGGAATTCAAGGGAGAGAAAATCAAGATCGAGGAGCTGGGGCACAACTCGTTCGCGGGAATAGACATAGCGCTTTTCAGTGCCGGCGGTGACCGTTCGAAGGAGTTCGCCCCGTCCGCAGTCAAGGCCGGGGCGGTGGTAGTTGACAACTCCAGCGCATTCAGGATGCAGGACGACGTGCCTTTGGTCGTCCCCGAAGTCAACCCGGAGGACGCACGCAAACACAACGGAATCATCGCCAACCCCAACTGCTCGACCATAATCATGGTCGTCGCCGTATACCCGCTACACAAGGCCAAGAGGCTCCGCAGGATGGTCGCATCCACCTACCAGGCCGCCAGCGGCGCCGGCGCGGCGGCGATGAAGGAGCTGGAGGATCAGTCGCGGATATTGCTCGAGGGAGGTTCGGTGACCCCGCAGACGCTCCCGCAGCAGATCGCGTTCAACCTCTTCCCACATATTGACGTATTCCTCGACAACTCCTACACGAAGGAGGAGATGAAGATGTGCCTAGAGTCCCGCAAGATCATGCATCATCCCTCACTCAAGGTCACATGCACCTGCGTCAGGGTCCCTGTGCCCAGAGCCCACTCGGAGGCTCTGAATCTCGAGTTCGAGGAGGAAATCACGCCCGAGGAAGTCCGTGCGATACTCGCAAAGGCACCCGGGGTGTCACTCAGGGACGACATATCGGCAAAAGTCTATCCCATGCCTAAGGATGCATCAGGGATTTACGATGTTCTAGTCGGGCGTATCCGGCAGGATTGCTCGCGTGACGACAAGCGCGGGATAGACATGTTCATCAGCGGGGACCAGCTTCTAAAGGGAGCTGCGTTGAACGCTGTGCAAATCGCCGAGCTGCTCGTCTAACCGACAAACTCAGGCATCGTGCCAGTATAAACAATTCCTTTTCCCTTATCATCATCCCTGCCTAGTCTGTCCCGACCGTGGCGGCGTGGTATTCGCGCCAAAAGAGCCTGC
>CAZANS010000076.1:0-9028 GCA_964486565.1 uncultured Victivallales bacterium | reverse complement strand
TCAAAATAAGAATAGATCCACGGCACACTGCGGCAACTGCTTTATTTAGGTTCAAAGGTTTTTTTCACAGACGTGCAGGAAATAGTCTGCGAGTCCGAGTTGGATTCCGCGATAAGATGATGCTCCGCCGAGGTAGTTTCTGTGGATGATTTGGCATATCCCCAAGGGTATGCATGAGACCAAAGGCATAAGACATGCCATACGTCGGCGCAACGGGTCGGTAGTTTCCAGCGAGGGTTTGATCTTATGGATTACGGATTGTTGGTTCGTGATTCTGAAGCCAGCTTCATTTATTGCGGATTCCATGAGTTCCACGGTAATAAACTCATTGAGGTTAAAGGCCTTTTTGAAAGTCTCCACTACCCCTGTTTCGTCTTCGTTTGCTGGGGGGCGTGCCAGATAGGCGTCTGCCATGATCAGTTTGCCTTGTGGTTTTAATATCCGGGAAGCCTCCTTAAGAAAGGAGATTTTCGGTGTCGCATAACAAACGCTTTCAATACCGTAAACGATGTCGAAGAATTCATCCTGGAAAGGCAGTGTGCAATAATCCCCGACGAAGAAATCGCATAGTTCTGCAACTTTATGCCTTTTGGCGTTTCTGTTTGCATGCCGGATAAGTTCAGGCTCCAGCCCGACACCGAAGACCTTGGCCCCGGTCTTTTTGGCTATGTATATCGCGGTTCCGCCCACGCCGCAGCCGCTATCCAGAGCCTTATGGGTGGAATTGATTTGCCCAGCATCAATTATTGCCTGGTTCTCATTCAGGAAGGCCTGGTGGATGTCAGTAGTGTTCTCTTCCCAGAAGCCGAAGTGCAAACTAAGCGAATCGCGGTTGTACCAGTGCCAGCGGTATAGCCAGTGGCTTCTGGTGTAGTAATCCCGTATGCTTTCCAGATAATTCATTTGACGTTTATTGGTGTCTCGATGCCCTCGATGGTGATTTCTGTTCCGTGGCCGAGCTTGGAGAGCAGTTTGATTTTCCAACCTGATTGTTCGGCGACGCGTTTGACGATGGCGAGGCCTATGCCGTAGCCTGCGGCGCTGCCCGAGACATAGGGTTTGAACACGTTCGGCAGGATTTCAGGTGGGATGCCCTCTCCGTTGTCCTTTACAGACAACGTTGCCTCGGATTTCCCTGAAGGGCAAAGCGATATCTCGACGCAGCCGTTCTCCGGCGTGAATCTGAGGCTGTTGGTCAGGAGGTTCATGAGCACTTGGGAGAGCATGTCTTTGTCCGCGAGAATACAGGAGACCTTTATTTCCTGTTCGAGTTTGATCCCGGCGTGTTTGAAGTCGTCTTCGAGCAGGTTGGCGATACGGCTGATGAACTTCTGTGCGTCGATAGGTGAGGGGGACGGCTTACGGAGTTTGGCGTAGCTCAGAAAGTCTCCGAGCCTGGCTGTGGTGACATCTGTCTCCTCCATGATTTCCCTTGCCTTTGTCCGGACGTTTCCGGGTACTTTGGAGTTGTCCGCGATGTTCTGGGCAAGGCCTCTTATCACGCCGAGGGGGTTCTTCGTCTCATGGGCCAGGCCGGTGGCGGCAAGCCCGAGCTCGTCCACATACTCGCTTTTTTTCTTCTCCGCAAGAAGCCTCGACATCAGCTCGTGTATCCTTATGAACTGGGACCAGATGATGAACACCAGCGCGAAGATGAGTGATCCTGCCAGAAATGTGATTTTCGGCAGGTTTGAGCGTGAGTCGGAGGCTTCGAAGCAGCCTGAAGTATCTATTGAGATTGTTATGGTATGATCCGGCCTGCCTGTTGCCGACGGGAAGTTTTTCCTTATGATGATGGAGTCTTGGTGTTTGATGAAGTTTTTCCCTGGGCTGAATTCTGCGCCGTTTTCGAGATGTCTGCATGAGCCTGAGGATGCTATTTGGTTTCCTTTGGTGTCCGACAGGCTGATATAGCTTATGGATTCGGAAGATTCCTGTAGTGTTGAGAATATCTGGTTGATGCGCTCGGGGTTGTCGTGATGCCCTGAGATGAGGAGTTTGGAGAATACGATGAAAGATTCGGCGATATTCAGGGACAGCCTTTGCCGTGCCTTGCTTTGGCGTGAGTTATAGTCCACTGAAACATATAAGATCCATAGGGAAAACATCATGAAGCATCCTGAGCAGATCATTGCCGGGAGGAAATATTTGCTTGCGAAGAGTCTCATGTTGTCTCTGTGGTCTTTTGGGTATGTCTGCATAACCCCTGCAGGTCGGATGCCTCCGTGACTATGTCCGCCCCTTTTGGGATTCCTGCAGAGAACGATTCATGGATGATGTTGCTCGCCGCGGTTTTTAAGGATATCCTCCTGCTTCCGGAGCAGGTAATAATATCCATCCTGTTGTCGTGCCGGAATGTGCATCCGATGAACGACACATGGGTAGTATGGGATTTCGCTGAGGAGTCACCTTTGAACGCGACGGGGTTGTTCCTTATGGACGACTCGGATATTGTGATGGAGGCGACCTGGGTTGCCACGTTGAAGAGCGGCAGGTCCTTCAGGCGGAAGAACGTGCGCTGCCCCCGGAGGCCGAATATTTGGAAATCAATCAGATTAACCGAGTTGACGATGAGGTTCAGCCCGACAACCGCGATGCCTTGGTCGGGAGTCCCAGTAAGAGCACCCTTGTTGAGCAAAGCATGCATGAAGGGCTTTGCAGAGGCCGCTTTCCTTATGAGGATCCCGTTGCCGAACTCCAGCGAGGTGTGGCTGCCCACATACACGGTGGATGGGATGTCGTAGGTCCCTGGTGTGGCAACGACGACTGCCCCGCCGCAGCCCACCGCTTTCTGCAGCGCAATGGTGTTCGCCGTCCCGTCCGCGCCGGGGAAGAAGCCTAAGTCAGCCGCATCTGTGAACCCAAGGCGGCTGCAGGCACCTCTTCTTGTTCTGGCATTGCTGTTTGTCATGTCGGGATGAATATACATTGCCATGTCCGTACGGGCAAGCACTCCGGCATTCATTTTTTTGCCATCGTGTCAATCGGGCTCGCAGGCAAACCACAGCTCAAACCCGTTGCCCATCGGAGGAAGACTGCCCCAGGACAAGCAACGACTGCTCTCCAAAGTGCAAAGCATCACCGAATTATGAACCGCAGAGAAAAATGGTTTGGGAAGACTCCCGGCATGGCTGTAAACACACAGGTCCGCTGCGAATTTCGCAGATCAAAAGACAGTGTGTCGCCAGAGGAGGGAAAAGGAGGGTGTTCAGGTGTCAGGGAAACCCAACAACCAGCCACCTGGTTGTTGATTGATCGTTGCCGGCTCTTTAGTGAATTATTTTGCGCCGCAGGCGCTCTGGACTGCGCAACTATTAGTTGCGCTTTGATTTTGAATGCCGTTAGAATGCCAGCCATAAGGCTGGCGATCCTTTTGCGCTCTGCGCAAGTATTTATCCTGTCTGTCCAACAACTTGTTCGAAAGATTCGATAGTGTCGAATGCCCCTAATGAAACCAATGAAACTATTACTCCGTCCCTAAAAAACCAGTCCCTAAAAAACCACCGGCCACCGGTTTGTTGGCTTCCCTGAAACCAGCCAGATGCGGCGTATCTCGAAGAGCTGGATCCCCAGCCCCTTGAGAATGTCAGGATGCTTCCGGGCTAGCCTCGGGCGGCTGTGTAGGCTCATCGGCACCTGAGGTGGGTTGTTCTTCGGCAGGAAGCGCTGGGACAGGATCATGTGAGGACAGTCGCTGAAGCATTCGCTCGGCCTGAGACTCCCAGAAATCCCCTCGGTTGCCTATACTTATCGCTTTGAGCGAGGATTTGGCAAGCTCCGGCTTGTCCAGGGACAAATAAATGCGCCCTCCTGAATAGTTCGCCTCCTTGCGGATATATTCGGGCAGTGCAGAGTCCTTGCCGGCTGATACAAAATGCTCCGCCGCCTCATCCATCCTGCCCATTGCCTCCAAGGTGTAGCCTATATTCAACCTCGCGCGCCCAGAGATGTCCGGAGAAGCAGAACTTTTCAAAACATCCCCTGTAGGCATCAAGCGCCTTGGAATAATCCTCGTCATTGAAGTACAATGTGCCGAGATCCAATCTGGCAAGTGCAGCACCCTTGTTGCTGGAATGCTCGGAAAGCGCGGCTTTGAGCTCTTCAACGGTGCCGGCAGATGTCAGGACCGCGGAGGCAGCTCTCTCCCGCTGATCAATTTTTATGTAGGCCAAGTACCCAACAACAAAAGCCAGAGTCAGCAACACTGCACCGATGACGATCTTGTTCCAGTTCGAGGTGACAAAATCATCGAAACGGTCGAAGTCGTCTATCGCATCCTTGAACACCTTGTCGTCAATAGTCCTCTTTGTCACAGGGGCAGGGGACTCATTCTTTGCCGCAAGCCTCTTTGCAGTACTCATTTTCTTACGTTTTGCGCTCATGCCTTAACCCACTATTAGTCTTTTTTAGATCCGCAACACTTCAGGCTGCAGCAAAACCATTGCCCTGATGCAGCACAACAACCCGAGAACCTAATGCACCTTCCCGTCCTTGTCAACCATGGGTACTAATCTGACGGGTATTAGATTCTTCTGCTTCATGTCGCCCCCCTCCTTGACCAGCAGCGCCAGCATCTGCCTCACCATAGGGGATAACCGTCTTGCCGCCCTCCTTCAACTGGTCAACAATCGGCTGCGGCACCTTCATCGGCGCACAGGTGACGATTATCGCGTCAAACGGGGCTTGCTCGGGCCATCCCTTGTATCCGTCTCCATGCGTAACCTTCACATAGTCGTAGCCGAGCTTGTTGAGAATCTCCCTCGATCTACGGGTCAAGGTATCGTTTATCTCAATTGTGAAGACATTGTCGCATAGCTCGGCGAGCGCCGCCGCCTGATAATCGGATCCGGTGCCGATCTCAAGAATCCTCATGTCCTTGTCAGGCATGATCAGCTCGGTCATCAATGCGACAATATAAGGAGCCAGTTTCAAAACTCCGCGTGAACCGCGTGGGGGTTCCATTCATAGGGATGCTGCTCGAGATATTCCCCTGTCGAGGCCAAATACCTCCCAGCGATGCTGCGTATCCTATCTTCCCTGCAGGCAAGACTGTCTTCGGGTTGCAACTCGCTTGCCTTCATGCGGTAGCTGCAGGAGCCGAGCCTCTCGATAGAAAGCTGCATGACGCAACTCCCGCACATCTCGGCAATCGCGAAGGGCCCCTTCGGCAGAATATGCGGCTCCCCATTGAACCAACACTCCAAAACCTTGCCGCCAGACCTCGCCAGGCGGTCGCCCATCATCGAGACTATACCACCGTCGGCAAGCTCACCGGCTATCATTATACCTGTCTCCAAAACATCACCGGAATTCAGAACCTTGACACCCGACAGCTCCCCGCTGCCAACCTGAAGGTATTCCCTAACGGCTGGATTCTCCTCAGGCAGCATCACCACACACACATCCCTGCCAAGTCGCGGAAGATTGCGCATCATAAGCTGCCAGTTTCCCACATGAGAAGTCAGAAACAACACCCCATTGCCACGCGCAAGAGCAGACTCTATCTCCACGTCGTCACTCTCGAACGACACCTTGCCGGGTTCCCTGTCAAACTGCCTAAGGTCCACCAAATTCCTGCCGGCTGCAAGAAGAACCCTGTACCCGTGCAGACTCCTCGCGAAGAAACCCGCCCCCTTGAAACGCCTGCGCACATAGCAGAAAACAGCCCTCATCGCAACGCGGTCGAATAAAAAATAGTGAAAACATACAAAATACAACAGGCCGTAGGCATGACGCAGGCCCAGCGACAAGAACAAGTCGAAGATAATGAACCCAAGCCTGTTGCCCCTTCTCCTCATCCAAAACCCCTGCGCCACGTGAATGAACAAGTTCCCGATATGCCACACATGCCAGTCCCGGCATGGCCGCCCGCAAGCATCTCACCTCCACGCCTGTGGAAGTATGTACCTCGTCCCCTTGGTGAAAATCACGAAATATATGACATAGATCGCGGCGAAGGACAGCAAGTAAAAGCCAGCCACGCCCAGTCCGCCCCATTTGCTCCGACTCTGCTTGTGCCCCTTCTCGAAAAACTCCACAAGCCACGGCACCAAAAAATCCGCGATCAAAGAGAAACCAACGGCGAAAAGAACAATCAACACAAATGTCCTGGTGTAGGGATTGGGGACAACCCGCGGCAGCATGTACTCGATCACCTCCTGCAGGGCATTGAACAGAAGCATACAGATCGGCAGTATTATCATCGAGCGCTGCCTCGCCGTCATATCGTCCCATCCCTCTTTATGATCTGAGTGCCAATGCCGCTGTCAGTGAATATCTCCAGAAGCAGAGAATGCCTGATGCGACCGTCAATTATATGTACCTTGTTAGTCCCCGCCCTGAGCGCCTCCTCCGCGCTTTTTATCTTAGGCCCCATCCCCCCCGATATAACCTTCCTCTCTATCAGCTCGTCCACTTCCTCAACCGTTATCGAAGCTATCAGACTCCTCTCGTCCGCAGGATCACTAAGTATTCCTGGTACATCACTAAGAAAAACCAATTTGCGCGCCTTCAACGCTTGTGCTATCCTGCAGGCCGCGATGTCCGCATTGATATTAAGGACCTGCCCATCCTCATCTAAAGCCAGGGGGGCTATAACCGGAACAATGCCTGAATCCAGCATCTCCATTATCTTGCATGTGTCAACAGACGAGACACACCCGACAAACCCCAGATCAAGCTCCACCCCCGTCTCAGGACAGTCCGCAACCATCCGCTCGCCCTTCAGTATCTCCTTGCCCGAAAGACACCGACCGCTGCCGCCAAAATCCCCTATCGCATCAACCAGATTCTTGTTCACTGTATTGTGCAGCACATCGTCAACCACAGATATTGTCCTGTCGCAGGTGTACCTCAGACCGTTTATGAACTTGGTTGGGATCTCCAGATCCTTCAGCCTCGCAGTGATGGCCTTGCCGCCGCCATGGACGACCACAGGCTTCATCCCCACACATTCCATGAACACGATGTCGCGCATCGTGCTCCTAGTCAACGACTCGTCCTCCATCGCGCTCCCACCAAACTTGATAACAACAGTCTCTCCCCTGAACTTCTGTATATACGGCAAAGCCTCGATTAGAACAGCCGATTTGCCTATAAGCTCGTCCATTGAGTCGTACCTCCTTAATCCCCATTCATGTGTGGTAGTCAGCGTTTATCTTCACATATTCGTAGGACAGGTCGTTTGTCCACATGACATGGCTGCAGCCGCCGCAACCAAGATCAAGCTCGATCTCGAATTCCCCCCTCCTCATCACCTCGGCCAGCTCGGACTCAGGTGTGCCGGCATCCACTCCGCACAGAAGCACCGGGATGCCGTCATAGTGCAGATTGACCTTCGCGGGGTCGAAGACGGCTCCGGAATACCCGGCCGCAGCCAGCACCCTGCCCCAGTTAGGGTCGCAGCCGAACCAGGCTGTCTTGCAAAGCAGGGAGTCGCATATCGCACGGCTGGCTAGCCTGGCATCAGAATCGCTCGCCGCATTGAACACCCTGACAGCCACAAACTTTGTCACTCCTTCGCCATCAAGCACTATGTCCCTGGCAAGCTTGCTCAACACAGTCATCAAAGCCTCGCGGAATATCTCCAGCCCGGCACTCCCCGGGCATATCTCGGGATTCCCCGCCGACCCGTTGGCAAAGAGAAGGACAGTGTCGTTCGTGCTCGTGTCGCCGTCAACCGAAATCCGGTTGAAACTCCCCTCACAGGCAACATCAAGTTCTGCCTGAAGAACATCGCGCCCTATCACCGCGTCAGTCGTGACGCAACAGATCATCGTGGCATGAAGCCTCTTCAGCCTGGGCGCTATCATGCCAGCGCCTTTGGCCATCCCCCCGATCCTCACAACCTTCCCGCCGATATCGAACTCCACGGCGCACTCCTTCGGCCTGGTGTCTGTAGTCATTATAGCCGCAGCTGCTGCACTCCCGCCCCCGGCATCTAGAACTTTCGCGGCATCCGACACCCCCACCATGATCTTCTCCATCGGAAGCTGCGTGCCTATCCTTCCCGTGGAGCATACAAGAACCTCATAAGGATCAACACCCAAACTCTTCCCAACCGCATCGCACATGACTCGCGAATTCCGCAGACCCTGCTCACCAGTGCAGGCGTTCGCAACCCCGCTGTTGATCACCACAGCCCTGAAATCCCCACCGCGCGAAAGCCGCTCCGCACAAAGCACCACAGGCGCAGCCTTGACCATGGAGGAAGTGAAAACCCCCGCCGCACGGGCGGGGAACCCGGAACACAACAAAGCCAAGTCCACAGCCCCGCTACGCTTGAGACCTGCACATACACCAGATGCCTTGTACCCAGACGGGCTGCAGACACCTCCACCGGCCAATTCACGAATCCTGTGGCTCATTCTCCCCCCCTCCCTCTCTCCCCATACTCGTAGGCGGCCTTCACCTTCAAAGCTATCCCCCCCCTCGGACGGAACTCCCCCAGCACCTCGGCTCTCCTCGGACGGCAGGCATTCACAACCGCGTCGAGTATCTCGTTCACAGCCTCCTCGTGAAAGGTGTTGTGGTTGCGGAAGGAGAACAGGTAGAGCTTCAAAGACTTGCTCTCAACACACAAACTGTCCGGGATGTACTTTATCTCTATCTTCCCAAAATCAGGCTGCCCCGTCACCGGACACAGTGAAGTGAACTCAGGACACTCGAAAACAATCTCATAGTCCCGACCGCTGTAAAGATTGTCAAACGTCTCCAGAACAGCCTCCCCAGGACAGGGCGGCGGCTCCGTATTCGACCTCTTCAGCAAGCTAAGCCCCTCAAACCTGCAGTCGTTCCTCTTTCTCATATCGCTCCAAATATTTATTTCTCCCCAGAAACACGCCACAAGGACGTAACATAGCAACAGATGGCACCCATTCAATCCATTATACTAACCGTTTAGATCAAATTCCGCTTGATTTCAACAATGACAATGATATATTTAAGCGGACTTTTGACTTGACAAAGCTATTTTAATGAAGGGATTAACGCGGTATGGAACACAAATCATCATATTTTTCTGCACTCA
>CAZANS010000075.1:0-9075 GCA_964486565.1 uncultured Victivallales bacterium | reverse complement strand
GCCGCGCCTGCGCTCCCAACGCGGTTCACGCGGAGTTTTGAAACTGGCTCCATAAATAACCATGGGGATCTGAATGACTTCATGCCGGGGGAAGTTCTTGTATGCGACTCGATCGAGCCGGAAATGAACTACATCATACCTCTCGCGGCCGCAATCGTCGAAAGAAGAGGGGGGATGCTCGTCCATGGCGCCATCGCGGCAAGAGAATACGGAATCCCTTGCGTCACAGGAATACCTGACGCGAACAAAATCATCTCAGATGGAGACAGCATCACCGTTGACGGATACCTCGGAATCGTCAGAGTCAATGACAGTGCACAAGCTGACAAATAGTGGGGACGGGGTGTAACGGTTTCAGGTTTCAAGTTTCAGGAACACCGGCAACCAGCAACCGTGAACAGGTGCAAGTGGCCCGGCTTCATGCGTCGCTCATCGACAAGGTCAGCGACAAAGATTCAAGTTGCAAGTCGCCCCGAACCGTGAACCGAGAGCCGTGAACTGTGAACCATGAACTTATGAGAGGGTCTGTGATATGTGGTCTGAAAGTGAAGGCGGTAAGATATCGGGTTATCCCGGGATAGACAAGGTAGCGACAAGGATATTGTCACGCAGCCTGGACAGGGATAGGCGTGAGCAGTTGGGTATGGGGTTCATGCACAAGCCCGGTCGGGAGATAGACGAGCTGAGCCAAAGGCTAGGGAAATACGCGATGATATATGTCATCAGGGGCAGCGGGAGATACCTTGCCCCGGACGGCATCGAGTACCCTTTATGCGCAGGCAGCGTCTTCCAAAGGCATCCCATGGTGGAGCACACTACTTACATAGACCCCGACAGCCGATGGGCCGAATGCTTCCTGGACTTCGGGACAGGGCTTTACGAGTCGCTTGTGGCATACAAGCTTATCAGGAGGGATCAGTATGTCTATAATCTTAATCCTGACCCGGCGATAGAGCGGGAGTTCTTCGAGTTGTTTCGCAAGCTGGACAGTTGCAGCGAGGCTGGTCTGCCGTTCGTCGTGGCAGGGATGATAGACCTGCTGTCCGGGATAATGAGAAGATGCACCATGCAGGCAGAAAGCTCCCTCGACCGCTTGATAGACAAAAGCTGCGCTCACTTCAGGGACAATGTCCGTAGGCGCACAGGCCTCAGAGCCTACTGCCGGGAGAACGGAATCGGATACGAATGCTTCCGCAAGGCTTTCAGGCACAAAACAGGAATATCTCCCGGGCAATACATCATCAACCGACGAATGGATGCCGCATGCGAGATGCTCAGGGCCACACGGGACCCCGTCGGCTCAATAGCCGCAAGCCTCGGATACGCCTCGCCGTACGAGTTCTCAGCACAGTTCAAAAAACTCATCGGCATGAGCCCAAAAAAATACCGAAGATAATTCTTGCGAAATTCGCAAAAAACCGATTGACTTAAGCTGCAGGCATGGCAATTTGGTTGCGTGTAACTACACGCAAACGGGTTTTGCATTGGTTGTTGGACATTGGATATTGAATGTTGGACATAAGGAGTTATTGAGCTATGGAACTGGATAGTGCGAGGGTATTTTCGGGTGAGAGGCTTAGGCGTGTGGCGTTTCCTTTGGGGGGTATTGGATCTGGGATGCTATGTGTTGAGGGTTGCGGCGGATTTTCGCATGTTTCTTTGCGAGGGAGCCCGGAGGTATTCAATTCTCCGAACATGTTCTCAGCGTTGAGCGTGGTATGCGACGGTGGTAGGGTTGCGCGTGTTTTGGAGGGTCCGGTTTCTGGGTGGAAGTGCTTCGGGGCTCCCGGGGCGGGGAACGGGGGGCATGGGGCGAATCTTGGTCTTCCGCGTTTCACCGGCTGCGAATTTCGCTGGGATTTTCCTTTTGCGCGAGTTCTTTTGACGGACGAGTGTATGCCTTTCGAGGTGGATTTGACATGCTGGAGCCCGTTTGTCCCTGGGGATGCGGATTCCAGCAGCCTGCCCTTCGCTGCGCTGGAGTATCGTTTCAGGAATGTGTCCGGGAAGAGGGCCGAGGCGGTGTACTCGTTCAACTCGCAGAATATCATGTCTGCTGGCAGCAAGGAGAAGCCTGCAAGGATAAGGGGGGAGGGGAGCAGTTTCATATTCGAGCAGGAACCCTTGCCTGGCGAGCCATGGACGGAGGGGTTCTTCTGTGTCCGGACCGACTACCCTGGCGCGGGGGTTGACTGCCGTTGGTTCAGGGGCGGCTGGTTCGACACCCAGAGCGTGCTGTGGAAAAAGATCAGCTCTGGCGAGCAGTGTGAGTCGGAGTCCTATGACGACGGCCACGGCGCCGGGATAGGGGCATCTTTGTTGGTGCCCTTCGAGCTTGCCCCCGGTGAGGAGGCGACTGTGAGGGTCATGCTGACATGGTATTGTCCGGAGACAGACCTCAGGATAGCACGTCCGGAGGACAAGAAAGGCTGCGAGTGCGAAATAGAGAAAGACGGCGAAGCGCAGCTTTGCGAGAAGGAGCGCCACAGGCCATGGTACTCTGGGAAATTCAAGAATATCTTGCAGCTCAGCGACCATGTGGCGAATGAATATTGCGAACTTCGCAAGAAGTCGCAGGCGTTCTCGAGTTGCTTCTACGACTCGACTCTGCCGCCGGAGGTGCTTGAGGCGGTATCGGCGAACCTTACGATCCTCAAGTCCCCGACAGTACTGCGGCAGCAAGACGGGCGGCTGTGGTGCTGGGAGGGATGCTGCGACAGCAAAGGCTGCTGCCATGGGTCGTGCACGCATGTATGGAACTATGCGCAGGCGCTGCCGCATCTTTTCCCGGGTTTGGAGAGGGGGCTCCGGGAGACTGAGTTTTTCGAATGCCAGGACGATCGCGGGCACCAGAATTTCCGTGCCTCTCTGCCGATCGGTGCGGTGGGGCACGATTTCCACGCGGCAGCGGACGGGCAGCTCGGCTGCGTCATGAAGGTCTTCCGCGATTGGCGGATAAGTGCAGACAACTCATGGCTCAAGAAGATGCTGCCGAGGGTTGTCAAGGCATTGGACTACTGCATCGAGACATGGGACCCCGGGCGGACCGGGATGCTTCGAGAGCCCCACCACAACACTTTCGACATAGAGTTCTGGGGATCCGACGGGATGTGCGGGTCGTTCTATCTCGGGGCGCTGAAGGCCGCTGCATTGATGCTGGAGCATCTCGGAAGGGACAGCAGCGCATACAGGGAGCTTTATGGGAAAGGCTGCGAGATTATCGAGAAGGATCTTTTCAACGGCGAGTATTTTATCCAGCGCGTGATGCGGCAGGATGAGCTCGGCTGCGGCACAGTATCCACTCTGTCTATGTCCAACTGCTCGTCACCCGAGTCCGAGGCCATCGTCGCCGAGGAGGGGCCGAGATACCAGTACGGCAACGGCTGTCTTTCAGACGGGGTGCTTGGCGCCTGGATGGCCCAGATGTGCGGGATTGGGGAGCTGATTGACCCCGCCAAGGTCAAGAGCCATCTTCTTTCCGTGCATAAGTACAACTTCAGGAAAGATTTGTCGGGGCACAGCAACCCGCAGCGCCCGACCTATGCATTGGGCAAGGAGGGAGGGCTGCTGGTCTGTTCATGGCCGAAAGGCGGCGAGCCGACCCTGCCTCTTGTCTACAGCAACGAGGTTTGGACAGGGACGGAGTATCAGGCTGCAGGGCATCTGGCGATTGCCGGCGAGACAGAAAAGGCGCTAGATATTGTAAGGACGGCGCGTCAACGCTACGACGGGACAGTAAGGAACCCTTTCAACGAGTACGAGTGCGGGCACTGGTATGCGCGTGCGCTGTCGTCGTACGGCATGCTCCAGGCATTCTCAGGCGTCCGCTTTGACGCTGTCAGCAAGGTGCTGGAGATAAACCCGCCGCGGGCAGGTGACTTCCGTTCATTTCTTTGCACCGCCACGGGTTACGGGACAGTCGGCCTCGAGGACGGGAGGCCTTTCATCGAGGTCGTCTCTGGCGGGATTGATGTCGCCGACATCGTTGTCGGCAAAAAGGGCTTGGCATGATATCCTCTCTTGAGCTTGCTAATCTTTGCGAGGT
Source organism: uncultured Victivallales bacterium (assembly GCA_964486565.1). Lineage (GTDB taxonomy): Bacteria > Verrucomicrobiota > Lentisphaeria > Victivallales > JAADHT01 > JAFGFR01. The sequence continues at coordinate 5,030 of CAZANS010000075.1, read as the reverse complement.
TTCGCAGGGGACGGTTGACCGTGCCATGCACGGGAGGAAAGGCATCAGCGAGAAGACCCGAGCGAAGATTCTGCGGGCGGCGGCGGAACACGGATACCTGCCCAATCCCGCGGCGAGGGAGATCATCACTGGCAGGACAAAAAACGTGGCGGCGCTGATTCCTGGGCTGCAGACACCTTTCTTCATGGACATGATGGCCGAAGTGAAGGATGCCATCACGCATGACGGCTACCGTCTGCTTATCTCGACAGTCAACGACGCCGACGAGATGATCGCCCTGCTAAAGGAGTTCGGGGCACGCAGGTTCGCGGGGGCCGTCGTGGTCCCTCCGTGCCCCGGCATCGCCATCCCGCCGAGCATACTGGGGCGAATGAAGGTGCTCTCATTGCTTGAGCCGTGCCTGGGCTGTCAAATCTCATTTATTTCCCCGGACGAGACGACAACAGGGGAAAAGGCCACACGGCACCTCGTGGAAAGAGGGCACAGAAAGATCGCGCATGTAATCCCGATGCGACATTCGCAGGCCATCGAAAAACGCAAAAAAGGCTACGATAACATCATGCGCAAGCACGGAATGAGCACATCCCTGCTTACACTCCCGAAAGATGAGGGCGCCGTCTCAGGCATGATCAAGGAACATGGCGTCACCGCATTCTTCTGCCATAACGACTGGCTTGCGCTGTCGCTGATACGCATCCTCGGGGCACTCGGCCTGAAAGTTCCCGACGACATCTCGGTCATAGGCGTGGACAACAGCCCGACATTCAAGGCATTCTACACCGGCATCACAAGTGTCGAGTATCCACTTAGATGGCTGGCCAGCGAAGTCGCAAACGCACTGAAGGGCAAGCAAATGTCAACTCCCTTCAAGAACATGGAGATAGTCGAGGCAGGAAGCGTCAAAAGCCTTACGAAGCCAAAGTTTAACCCCTGAGTCATAAAACTACGACTTGGAACCTCCTGGATAAACTTGCTAATCGTCTCATAATTGTCTGGTCGGTGATGAGATCCCCAAACACACGGCCATTGGGGACAATGTCCCTCCCAAACACAGGCGCGGACTATAGTGGACATCCTGATTCGGCACCACCAGTTTCATCGGGATAGATTAGCTTGGGCTATTATTCAGATATGGGCTTGTTTGCAGCAAACCCTTACGAACCTGCCTTGAAATTGGGCGAACACGGGTAATATTAAAGCCGACCTGAGGCAATGCAAGGCGATTATGTCTTCAATTATGGGTAAGATTATGTTTAAAGAAAGGGAAGGCTATGAGAAGGATGTTCTGGGTTGCGTTTTTGGTTTCGGCGTTGGTTTGCGTCAATGTATCTGGCAGCGAGCTTTTCAGCGACTTGGTGGGAGATGTGAAGGTTGGCAAGCCCACTGGCACTGACCTTGTTGAGGTTCCCTTTATCGTGTGGGGCGGTGATGTTGCGACATTCCATGCCAACGGAGGCCTGGAGGCCAAGGCCGGGTCAATTTTCCAGCAGGAGGGATTGAGCATCAAGCTTGTGCCTGGTGACGATTTTGTCCAGCAGGTCCGGGACTATATATCTGGGAAGTCTCCTTTTCTGCGCGGTACTTTCCGTATGATCGGGATGGCATCTGAGCTGATAAACGGCAATCCTGACACGAAGGGTGTTGTGCTTTTCCAGTTGACCTGGTCTGCCGGGGATCACGCGGTGGCCCGCGACAAGATCAAGACGCTCAAGGATTTGAAGGGTGCGAAGATATGCCTTCAGAAGGGCGGGCCTCATGAGGGCCTGCTGGACGACCTGCTCAAGGATGCGGGTCTGACATGGAACGACATCAAGGTAGTTTGGGCGAAGGACCTGACAGGAAGCGACGACAGCCCCGCTGCGATGTTCAAGAAGGACACCGGCATAGACGTTTGTTTTGTCATATCGCCCGACATGCTTGGGTTGACTAGCGGGCTTCAGAGCGTTGGCACGGGGTTGGAGGGGACAGTGAAGGGGGCCAGGGTACTCGCCTCGACCGCCGACCGTTCGCGCTCGATCGCGGACGTATATGTAGTGAGGAAGGATTTCTACGACTCGAACCGCGAGTGGTGCGAGAAGTTCGCCGCGGGCTATCTGAAGGCCTGCGAGGATGTTGTCGAGATGAAGAAGCAGTACGAGTCCAAGGGCAGCAAGCAGTTCGAGGAGCTGCTGAAGCTGACGCAGAGCATCTACGGCAAGGAGGTGATCCCTACGATCGAGGAGGATGCCTACGGGCTGATTCTCGACTGTGTGTATGTCGGTCAGCCGGGCAACATTAAATTTTTCGCCCCTGGCACAAATGTCATTGGATTCGAGGCGTTCCAGAAGTCTGCGCTGGATCTTGCCGCTACCCGTGGCTACGCCAAGGTGCGTGCAGGGCTAATGCCTTCATCGTTGAACTGGAACTCGGAGACCTTCAAGAGGCTTCTGACGAGGACCGATGCCGTCCGTAAGGACAGGTTCAGGGCGGAGGCCGTGCTGAGCGAGATCGAGGCCTTGAACGCCGGCGGCTCACTGGACGACAGCACCATCTACGACTTCTCGATCAACTTCGCGCCCAACCAGCAGGAGTTCAGCGCCACGCAGTACAGCGTCGAGTTCCAGAAGGTGGCCGAGCTTTCCGTGAAGTACGGGAATGCCGTGATAGCCATCCGGGGTCATTCCGACCCGACGAAGATACTGCTCGAGACCATCGGGGCGGGCATGAAGAAGGGAATACTGAAAAGGACCGGAAGCCGTGGAAGCTATGTGTATTATCTCAACGGTGTCAAGCTTGACCTCGATGCCACTTCAAAACTGGCGGAATCCATAGGCCGGGGTGATTTCGACGGTGTCCCTGGGATGAATCCTCGGGAGACGATGCAGGCGGCGCTGAACCTTTCCAGAAAGCGCGCCGAGGCGGTCAGGGACGCGGTGATGGCCTATGCCAAGACCCAGGGGCTTAAGCTTGATGTCAGCCAGATCCAGCCGGTGGGGGTGGGAGTGACGGAGCCGATCATCCCGAAGCCCGAGAACATGGCCGACGCAGAAAAGAACATGCGTGTGGAGTTCAGGATAATCCGTGTCAAGCCGGAAGTGATGAATGAATCCGACTTTGACTTCTAGCACACGGGGGTTTCAAATGCGCTATTTAACTTTGACTTTGACCGGTCTGCTGATGCTCTGTCATGTGCCTGTGGCGAAAGCGCAGGTATACGACGACAATGTGGTGATAGTCCTGGATGCCTCCGGCTCGATGAAGGGGCTCTTGATAAGTGCCGGCGGTGCCAGTCAGATAGACAGGCTGACTGCGGCCAAGACTGCTATCAAGGAGGTCGTCAAGACCATCCCGAACTCGACCAACATAGGGCTGCTTGTATTCGGCGGGGGGCGTGACGGCTGGGTGTATCCCCTGGGGCCGAGGGACGACGCGCGTCTTATGAAGGCAGTGGATGCAATCAAAGCCGGCGGCGGCACCCCCCTCGGCGAATATATGAAGAAAGGGGGCGACAGGCTGCTTGAGACAAGGCATAGTCAATACGGCTACGGCACCTACCGCTTGCTGATAGTGACCGACGGGGAGGCAAACAACCCCGCGCTGGTGGACAAATATGTCGGCGACATAATGTCGAGGGGGATAGTCACCGATGTCATCGGGGTTGACATGAAAAAGGCGCACACGCTTTCCACGAGGGTCAATTCCTATCGGAGCGCGAACGACCAGGAATCCCTCAAGAAGGCCATACATGAGGTATTCGCCGAGGTGGGCAAGGGCGCCGGGGACGATTCCGGCGCGGAAAGTTTCGAGGCACTCGAGGGTTTTCCCGCCGATCTCTCGATGGCCCTGCTTGGCGCATGGGGCTCGCCTGGGAACCACAATATCGGCGAGAATCCCTCGGCTGGTCCTGCGGTGTCGCCCCCAACTCAGGATGCGGCTGTTGGCCAGCCCGCATCCACCGTGCCGCCCGGACAGAAAAAGTCCCTCGTCAGATTCGCACTGACCTTCATGGCCATCGCCTTTTTCATGACGGTGATTTTCGCTTCGTGGTTATTCAAGCGGATAAAATAAATTTCATCTTGAGAGAGACGGTTCTTATATCGGCAACACAACATCAGGCGGCAACAAGAAGATGTCTGGCAAAAGGACAAAAAAAAGCATACTGGCGGCTCTCGTCCTATGGATTTTCATACTCGCGGGTATAGCGGCCACGGTCAAATATCTGGTGCTGCCGCAATTTCACACCCGCAAAAAGGTTGTCATCACCGAGCAGACTGGCTCGGAAGGGAAATACAAGCATATCGTCCAGATTGCCGCGGACAGCTTCTCTGGGTACAGCATTCTCCGTTCGAATGAGATGGCCAGACGCCTGGGACAGCACGGGATCAGGCTTTCTGTCGTTGACGACGGAGCCAACTACGTCAAGAGGATGAAATCCCTCGGCAGCGGCAAGATAGACATGGCGGTTTTCCCGATAAACTCCTTCATCCAGTCAGGGGCGCAGTTGAGCGAGTTCCCAGGCTCGATAGTCTATATAATAGACGAGACCAAGGGCGCGGACGCAATCGTCGCCAGGAAAAGCTCGGTCAAAGGCATCGGCGACCTCAACTCCCCGGATGCCAGGATCGTCCTTACCCCCGACTCCCCGTCCGAGTTCATCGCTAGAGTAATGCTCGCCAGCTTCAGCCTCCCGGCACTGCCTGACAAGTGGATGATCAAGGAAAACGGGTCAGGCAAGGTCTACAAGCGCTTCCGTGGCGAGTCCGCCGGCAAGCCCTACGCCTATGCGATGTGGGAGCCTGACGTGTCCAAGGCGCTTGCCGACCCGGACGCACATGTGCTGATTGACAGCTCGAAGCTGAAAGGATACGTCATTGACGTGCTGGTGGTCAGACGGGAGTTCATAATTGACAACTACGATGTTGTGAGGAACATTTTGGAGGCCCATGCCCGGACAGTCTACGCCTGCAGGGATCGGATGGTTGACATCGTGATGGAGGATGCCGAGCTGTTCAAGCAAAAGCTTACAAAGGATGAGGCCGAACAGATCGTCA
>CAZANS010000074.1:0-9185 GCA_964486565.1 uncultured Victivallales bacterium | reverse complement strand
CGCATCCAAAATGGCAGGCCGCGCGGCCACGGGGAGTTTTGAAATTGGCTCTAGGCTTCAGGATATCTCCCAGCAGTTCCCCGGGGTCCCAGAGGACAAGCTCAGGGTTGACATTCTTGTGCAGAGGCGGTTCTCGAAATCCCCCGAGCTGTCACAACAGATGGTGGAGAAGCTTTCCGAGGACTGGCTCAAGAACGTGAGAGCCAAGGCGGCTGTAGGAGTGAGTGGCTGAAGGGCCGCATCCGGGCGAAAAGAATGATCCACGACATCCTCCTCAAGAATTTCCGCAACTACGAGGGCCTCGAGCTTTGCTTCAGCCGCAAGATCAATGTGTTCACCGGGGCCAACGGGCAAGGCAAGACGAATCTTCTGGAGGCGATATATTTCCTCGGTTTGCTAAGATCATTCAGGACTTCCTCTGTTACGGATCTTCGTAGGATAGGTTCGGAGGGTTTTTTCCTCTCCGGCACGCTCGACACGGGAAAAGGCTGGAAGCATTTGCTGGAGATTGAGTATTCCGACAAGCGCCGCCTGAGGATTGATGCCGTACCGGTATATAAGGCAAGTCAGTTCATATGCCAGTTCAAGATCGTGGCATTCACACCCGCCGACATATTGCTGGTCACACAGAACGCATCTGTGCGCAGGCGTTTCATAAACATGCTGCTGTCCGCAGCCGACCCCGCCTATCTCACTTCACTGAACTCCTACGCCGATGCCTTGAAGATGAGGAACACTCTTCTGAGGGAGACTTTCGAGCCCGGCTCCATCCTGGCATTCGAGAGGATACTCGCCGAAAACGGCGCGCTGATAGTGAAAAAACGCATGGAGATGTTCGACAAGCTGACACCCGAGATGTTCAGGATCTTACGCAGTATCCGCAGTGACGTTGACTTGTTCGCGCTTAAATATACCCCCTTCACCGGGTCGTGCGACGTGGAGAGCTATCTGGCAAGGTTTGCAGAGACCCGCGCCCGCGACCTGTCAAAGGGCTACACAGTGCTCGGCCCGCACGCTGACGACTTCGACTTCGTCCTCAACGGCCGCTCCCTCAGGCACTTCGGCTCTAACGGGTTCTGCAGGCTCGCATCCCTTTGCCTCAAGATGGCCTCGGTGGCGGTGATGGGGCAAGGCGCCGAGGAAGGCTCGAAAGTCGTGACGCTGGTTGACGACGTAACCGGCGACCTCGACGCTGCCACCACAGATGCCTTCCACGAGACCATAGACAAGTCCGAGCAGGTCTTCTTCACGTTCACCGAAGTCCCGGAAAACAACTTTTTCTCCGACACCGAGATTTTCCATGTCGCAGACGGGCGTCTGGTGACAGCTTGATCGCGGAGCCCTCCATTTCCAGACTGTGTCAAGCGCCCTATCCTTCCGCGAGGTCCTGGATGACCGCGGCGGCGCAGAATGCCGCGAACACGGGCGGCATGTATGACACGGTGCCGACGGATGCCCCGACATCCGAGAAGTCCTCGTCGCCGATGTCTTTCTGTTTGTCAGGGCGGATGATGCCGCCTGTGAGTTCCTCAGGGGAGAAGACGACCTTTAGTCCCTTGAATATCCCGCGTTTGTGCAGGCGCTTGCGGACCATCTTGGCCAGCCGGCAGTTGTAGGACTCGGAGATGTCGGCCAATCTGACCTCTTCCGGGCGGACCTTCCCACCGGCACCCATCGAGCTGACAATCCTGACACCCTTCTCCAGGCAGCACGCGATCAGAGATACCTTGTGCGAGAGTACGTCAATGGCGTCAACGACATAGTCGTAGCCTTGGCCGGCCAGTTCTTTTGTCCTGTCCTCACGGACAAACTCGTGCAGAAAGCGCACCCTGGCTTCGGGGTTGATGTCCTTCAGCCTTTCGGCGAAGACCTCCGCCTTGCCCTTGCCGAGGGTCGAGCGCAGCGCGGCCAACTGACGGTTGACGTTGCTTTCCGCGAAGACATCCCCGTCGGCGACAGTCAGGTTCCCTATGCCGGCGCGGCACAGGAATTCCACCGCATAACCCCCCACACCCCCGAGCCCGACCACCAGGACGTGTCTTCTTGCGAGATTCGCAAGCCTCTCTTCCCCCAGCAGGAGGGCTGTCCTCTGGTTCCAGGCGATCATTTCCCGCCGTTCTCCTCCGGAGAAGGAAGCAGACGGACCTTTTTTGTCGAGAGAGGGAACCTGATGCTCACCACCGTGCGCATCCCCGGCTCGCTGTCAATCAAAAGCTCAGCACCGTGCTCACGGATGATCCTCTCAACTATCATCATGCCCAGGCCGCTGCCTTCGTCGCGCGTGGTGTAGTAAGGCTCGACGACGTGCGGAAGGTCTTCAGCCGATATCCCCTTGCCGTTGTCTGTGAACGAGACCGAGAGGAACTTGTCGTCAGCAGTGCAGTCTATGTCCAGCCTGCCGCCGTCAAGCATCGCCTGGACAGAGTTCTTGACGATGTTGTAGAACGCCTGCTTGAGCTGAAGCTCGTCCCCCTGCACCGTCGGCAGGCCATCCTCCCAGGTGCACTTGACGTCAATCTTCTTGTTCTCTATCTCGTGCCTCAGGCTTGTCAGGGTGTCAACTATCAGCGGCTTGATGTCAAGCTTGACAAGATTGGGCTTTACACACTTGACTGCATCCAGGAATCGCACTATGATCTTGTCCAGGCGCTCGACCTCGCTGCCCGCCACCTCGACCAGCTCCGCCGCCTCCGCCTTGTCGAGGGATTCCCCGGAAATCATCCTCTTGAGAAGCTGAAGATGGATGTGAAGGCTGTTTAGCGGGTTGCCGATCTCGTGCGCCACACCGGCGGCGAGAAGCGAGATCATGTGCATCTTCTCCGACTCGATCGTATCCTGAGTCTTGCTCCTCGACTCCGTAAGGTCATGAAGGATTATCGTGGCGGAGTCGCCGCTGCCCTCCAAGGGCACAAGATAAAGCAGCAACAGCCGGCGCACAGGATAAAGTATCTCGATCTCGCAAAGGATATTCTTCTTCCAACTGCCGTCGTCGGACTGCATCCCCTTCCAGTCAAGACCCCTGAAATAACGCCTTATGTCGCTGCCGTCATAGTTCTCCGGCAGCCCGACAAGACCCCTGGCCGCATGGTTCGCGTATTGTATCCTGCGGTCAGCCCCGATGACTATTATACCCTCCTTGACGGCGTTGAAGACAAGCTGGAAAAAACTCCGCTCACGTGCCATCCGCTGCATCAGAACCTGAAGGTTGGTCTTGTCGGCCGTCTCTAGATTGCCGATTATCTTCTCAAAAAAACTCTCGTTGAACACAACTGTAGAACCTTATAATGGAGAACCTAGTAAAAACTCCCACGCCCCTGCCACACCGCCTCACGGGAAGACCCCTATAACGTCAAATCTAACATCCCAAACAAAAAAAACAAGCAATAAAGGGACGGGGGGAAAATATCTCCGCGATACTCTTGAAACAAAAGAGAAGGGGAAGTAAGATACGGGCGGAGGGGAAATGGCTATCTATCAACTTGAGGAGTGCGTTACGATGACCAACAAGGATCCCTATATGCAGGCGGCAATCGAAGAGGCGAGGCAGGGATTCAAAGAGGGGGGTATACCGATTGGATCGGTCTTGATCCACCAAGGCAAGATCATTGGCCGTGGACACAACCGCCGGATGCAGGAAGGAAGCGTTGTCAAGCATGGGGAGATGGATGCTTTTGAGAACGCAGGACGTCAACCGGCAAAGGTATATCAGCAGTGCGTTCTCTACACAACTCTTTCCCCTTGCCCCATGTGCAGCGGGGCAATCAGGCTCTACGGGATTCCAAAAGTCGTCATCGGCGAGAACCAGACCTTTATGGGCGACGAAGAAATCCTCCGAAGGGCTGGCGTCAATGTAAAAGTATTGCAAGATAAAGAATGCACCGAACTCATGAAGCTGTTCATCGAGAAACACCCGGAAGTGTGGAATGAGGATATCGGTGAGAATTGATCCTCAGACAACTTGCTTCACTCGCGTCGGTACCACATATGGCAGATTCTGCGGTTTTTCACTCCCGGCGGGTATGCCATAATCAGGAGGAACATGAAGAAGATGTGCCATGTGGAAAACTGTCTCATCTTCCTTGCGGAGGTCACCACGGGGACATCGAGTATCCTGAAGGTCATCTCTCTTTTCCTGCCCCATCTGCGCAGTGCCCTGGAGAACCATATCTCCTCGGAAGCATAGACTTTCTGGTCGAACCCGCCGACCTCCGCCCATGCGTGTTTAAGACAGAACACATAGGATCCCGCCGCCAGCGGGGACAGGCGGATGAGGAAATGCCATAGCCAGCAGAACATCCTAAGCGGCAGAGGTATGTGTTCGGCGTCGAACGAGACCAGCGTGCCGCCGCCGCAGACTTCCCCCCCCTTCAAGGCCTGCAGCGTCTTGGACAGCAGCTCGTCGGGGACGGCTGTGTCGGCGTCAACGAATATCAGCGCCTCGCCTTTAGCTTCACGTGCGCCTGCATTCCTTGACCCAGCTATGCAGTTCACCGGCTCAAAGACGACCCGCGCCCCGTGCTCCAGGGCTATCCGCGCAGTGCCGTCGCGCGAGTTGTTGTCAACCACTATCAGCTCCCCGGCGTACTCGCCCACCAGACCACCCATGGCCTCCTTCAGCCTATCAAGAGTACGCCCGAGAAGCACCTCCTCGTTGTACGCCGGAACTATGACAGAGTAGTAGATGCCCAAAAGAATATCCTCGCTTAAAAACCTTAGTGCTAACGACACCGAATGAACAATATGTTTAAAGTTCCAACTTGCGACAATATCCACATTGGCGACGGTGCCAATGCTATGTGAATCATGTCTTCCATAAACCTAGGAGTCAATATTTTGTTTTTCTCATATGCCTCTGCAAGAGCATCAACCTCTTCATGGCGTAATATACTACAGACCGGTGAATCTTAAAGCTGCACCGGGAAAAATAACCCGGATGCCGCTAGATCTGCTGAGGTAAGATTCAATCCGGGGGTGCCGAGAAGGGGCAGTGTCCCTTTCGTTGTTAAAACTTTAAACCTAATAAGGAGGGGCTGAAGTGGCTCGAGAGGCTGCGGGGGCGTGATCTTTCAGCCGTGGCTTTCTTCGCCCTGATGCTTGACGGCAAGAACAAGAAGGCTCTGGACAGCCTCGACGAGGGAGGTGAGGATCTGATCGCCCTGCATGTGATTGACGCCCCTTCCAGCCTGAATGTATCTCTGCTGAGCACGGACTGCATCGAGAACTCGTTCAAGAATGTCCGCAGGAAGATCGGCCGCGGGGAGTTTTGAAACTGGCTCTAAAAAATGAATTTGCATAGGTAGTTTGCGGGGCTAGATTACTGTGCAAGTTTAATCGGAGCCTGCAAAGGGCATATGTTCAATTGGTTGCTATATTCGGGAATAGTCTGATGGTAGAGAAGCAGAACACGGTCGAGCGGGAGACAGGATTGTCGGGGATAGCTCTGCATACCGGGGTCCGGGCGCATCTTACGATACGCCCGGCGGAGAAGGACAGCGGGATAGTGTTCCGCAGGGCTGATCTGCCAGGGGAGCCTTCTGTGAGGGCACTGGCCCAGAATGTCGTGGACATAAGGCGCGGTACGACTATTGCCAGCGGCGATGCGGCGGTATGCACGGTTGAGCATGTCCTGGCGGCGCTGAGCGTGTGCGGGATAGACAATGCCTTGGTTGACATGGACGGCCCCGAGCCGCCGATAGCAGACGGCAGCGCCCTGCCGTACCTTGAGATCGTCAAGGATGCCGGGAGGATCCAGCAGGATGCCGACGCAAAGATATGGACACCCAAATCGGTTCTGTCTTTCGAGGACAACATCTCGCTGTCTGTGGTGATGCCGAGCGATGCGGGATTGAGGATATCATGTATTGTGGAGTATTCGTCGTACGCGCTGGGGACGCAGTACTATTCGTCGTTGATCTCCCCGGAAGAGTTTTTGTTGAACATAGCTCCTGCGAGGACGCTTGTGGAGTTCCGCGACCTTGAGAAGCTCATCGCCATGGGACTGGTCAAGGGAGGCAGCCTCGACAATGCGATTGTAATACATGACGGCGCTGTGATCAGCAAGGAGGGGCTGAGGTTCCCCGACGAGTTTGTCAGGCACAAGGTGCTGGACATAATCGGCGACATGGCGCTTATTGGCTGCCGTCTCAATGCGCATCTGCTTTCGATCAAGCCGGGGCACGCCTCGAACGTGAACGTGGCCAAGGAGCTGTTGAAACTTATCCCGTGAGCCATTATGCCTTCAGGAGGGTTATTCCGGGGGGAACTCTAGGCATATCATCGTCGTCGAGTCCCGAAGGAGCATCCTGTTGCCGGCAAGGGCGATGGGACCCCATGCGTCATGGCCTTCCAGGAGTTTGAATCTTGCCATCTGCGGCAGATGCTCCTGAGTCGCGTCCAGCACTGTCATGGTGCCGCTGTCGTCGAGGATGAAGAATTTATTGTCCGCGAGCATGAAGGGCCCCAGCCCGAAGCGGTTCTCCGACCCGCTGGACCAAAGGATGTCCGTGATGTCGTCGGGGCTTGCGCAGACGAACTGCATCCTCAGCACCCCGGCATCCTTCGGCATCACCGTATAGAGCTTGCCGCTTGAAAATATCGGTGTCTGCTGCTCGCTCGCTAATCCCTGTGACGGCCTGACTGTCTGAAGGACCTCGCAGGAGAAATTCGAGCCGGCTTGCGTGATTCGCAGGACCATGCTGCCGCCGCCGTAGCCCGCGGTGATGAGCAGCCTGTCGTCCCCAAGATGCACTGGCGAGGGTGCCACGACCTTCCTGTTCCATTCCGTGCAGGACCATAGCAGCCTGCCGGTGTCGGAGCCTTCCGCGGACACGCCCACAATGGCTCCCTGGGCGGCGTATACGTAAGTCCTCTTGCCTGCGAGAGTCATCGGGATGATAGAGGAATGCGACATCTTCACGCCGGGGATGTTCTCGGTCTGCCACAGGGTCTCCCCGGTTACGCAGTGGATCCCTGCCATCAGCACGTCGTCCCCTGCTGGCGCGATGACGGCAGTGTCGCCGTCAATCAACGGGCATTGTCCAGTGTACCACAGCGGCACTGTCGTTCCGTACTGCTCGACCATGTCAACTGTCCAGAGAAGTTCACCCGAGTCGGCCTTGACGCACATGACATGGCAGGCCGGCCCGACGGTGAGGACATATTCGTCGCTCACGGCCGGGATGGTCCTCGATATGCCGTGGTTTCTTTTGAGCGGGTTGCTGTACCACCTGCGCCAGATCTCCATTCCGGTGTCTAGCGAGAGGCATCTGAGGGCATCGGCCTTTTCCTTCTCGTCGTAGTCGAGGATGTATACTCTCCCGTTGTGGACCGCCGGGGCGGCATGCCCCTCTCCCAGTTCGATCTTCCATGCCACGGGCGGCGGGAGGTCGGCAGAGCCCAATGGCAGCGGGGGGGGGGCCAGGCAGATGTTGTCGAAGTTGGAGCCTCTGAAGCGAGGCCAGGAATAGGCCGACGGGGTTGTCTGGATGCCCTCCGAGGAGGAAAAGAACTCTCCTATGACGACCTCATGCGCCGTCGCCCCGCGCGACATGGAACCGTGGAAGTCCAAGCCGGGGACGTTCCTGGATATGGCAAAATCGGGTGCGGCCGCCTGCCAGAGAGCAATCGCTATAACCCCGCACCCAGCGGCCATAGTGCTCAAGAACCATGATATGCCCCTGGCCTTGCCCTTGCTTGCTTTGCCGGTGCCGTACCCTTCCTCTTCCGCATCGGAAAGCTTTTCGCCGAGCATCCCGGAAAGCACGTCGAGGAGCTGTTTTGCGAGTTTCGCACGGTCGAAATTCTCCTGCACGAACTTTCTGCCACTGCACCCCATTGCCTTTAATTTCCCCGCTGGCATCTTCGCTAACCAGAGGATTTTTTCGGCAAGTTTTTCCGGTTGCTCAGGCGGCACGGACACGGCGCATCCGCTGTTCTCCGCGATCTGTGCGCCCTCCCCGGTGCCGCAGAAGACAAACGGTATTTCACCAGCCATCAGCTCGAACATCTTAGACGGCCTCGCCCCCTTGAAAAGCTCGATGTCCTTCAAAGGCACCAATGCGATGTCCCATAAACCCTGCACCTTCATCATGTCATGCCTTTTCTGAGACGGCATGAAGAGCAGGTTGTCGAGCTTCATCTCCTTCGCCTTGCTCACAAGCTCGTCCTTCTCCGGGCCGTCGCCGAAAAGCAAAAACAACACATCCGGATTCTGCCCGGATACGATCTCTGCGGCATGAAGGACCTGCAACAAGGCCTGCGACCTGCCGTGGTTTCCGCCGTATCCCACGATGAACTTGCCCGAACTCACCCCGATCTCATTTGCGAGACTCGCAGATTTCCGCGCAGACTTGAACATATCGAGATCCACCCCGTTGGGGTAAAGCTGCGTCCTGGCGCCGGGGCAACTCTTCTTAACCCCACGCTCTATACCCTCGGTCTGGCAGGTAACAACAGCAGACTTCGAATAAAGCACACGCTCGAACCTCTCAAGCAAAGAAAGCTTCAGACCAGGACCAAGCATCCCGAGCTGAACCGCGCTTTCAGGCCAGAGATCGCTTATGTTCATCACCAGACGCGCACTCTTGAGGTATTTGAGCACCAGAGCCGTCAGCCCCAGGAAAAGCGGCGGCGACTCGCATATAAGATAGTCTGCCCGGGAAAGCCGTAGCACCCCCACGGCAAGAGAGCTGAAAACAAAGGAGAAGTATTCCACCAACTGCAGCACCAGACCCTTGTTCCTCGACGCGAAGATCCAGGACCTCAACACCTTCACCCCGTCAATGTCCTCGGCCACTGAAAACCTGCCCCTGTAACCGGGGAAAACCTGTCCCGACGGATAGTTGGGCAAGGCTGTCAGAACCGTAACCTCATGCCCAAACATCACGGCCCTGCACGCCAGGTCGTGAAGACGGTTCTGCGGAGCGCCATGCTCCGGAGGATAGTATTGCGTAAGTATGACAATCTTCATTTTCACCCGAAAAAAACAAAATATATGCACGACATGAGGTTAATATAGCACAAATCCCACGCTTGACGAGGGAAAAAAGCCTCAAGTATGATAAATTAACGCTTATTTAGAGCCAATTTCAAAACTCCCAGTGCCCGCGCGGCGTGCCATTTTGGATGCGAAGCCACGCCGATGCGGAAGTGGGCATACCTGCTTAGTCTGTCCCGACCGCGGCGGC
>CAZANS010000073.1:0-9205 GCA_964486565.1 uncultured Victivallales bacterium | reverse complement strand
CTGCCGCGCCTGCGCTCCCAACGCGGTTCACGCGGAGTTTTGAAACTGGCTCCTTTACATGCAAATCTTGTCTTCCATAAAAATCAATATCATAATAAATCCCCAACTAAGAATATCCTTGATGCTGCAATTTGCAATCGAACTTGATGATATCGGCATTTTTAGAGCTTTTTTAGGGACGGAGTATTTAGAGGGGCCGGGAAGTGGCAGGTGTTGGGTGACAACTGGCAGGGAATATCTAATACCGCCCTCCCCAGGTGCCTACGGCGCAAAAATCCCCCACTTGCCAGTCGCCACCTGTTCACGGCTCACGGTTACAAAAAAGTATGATATCTTAGGCTTGACCCCAAAAATTCCATATGCGGGGCAGCTTTGGGGTTTGAATATGTTTCCTGCGTATGTAGATTAAGCTTCGGTGCCGGCGATTGTTGGTTTTATGTCGGCAGGCCAGAGTCTCCGCAAGCGCAAGCCCGGAAGAATTACAAAATTTAGTGTTCCCGCACGAAAGAGAAGTATGAAGAAGCTGAGATTCGCGGTCGTGGGCTGCGGGGTAATTGCGCCGTCCCACATCGAGGCAATCGCAAACCACGATAATTCCGAAGTGGCCTGCCTTTGCGACATCATTCCCAAACGCGCAGCGGAGATGGCAGAGAAATACGGTGTCCCATGCCACTGCCAAAACTATACCGAAGCCGTCCGTTCAGACAACATTGACTGCGTGGCTATATGCACCGACCATGCCAGCCACTCACCTATAGCAATCGCGGCCCTCGATGCCGCAAAGCACGTGCTTTGCGAGAAGGCGCTGGCATCCTGCACCTCGGGCTTGGACTCGATGATCGAGGCTCACAAGGGCCATCCTGAGCTGGTCTTCGCCGGTGTCTTCCAGAACCGATTCAATCCCGTCTACCAGACTCTCAGGCAACTCGTATCAGAAGGCGCTTTCGGAGAAATGCTCTCGCTTTCCCTGCACATGCTCTGCCTGCGCACGAACGAATACTATAACGCCGACAAATGGCGCGGCACATGGGCCAAGGAAGGCGGGTCGCTGATGATAAACCAGGCAATTCATTCTGTTGACATCCTCAACTGGATCGGCGGCGGGATAAGCTCGGTGTCTGCGAATTTCGCAAATCTCACCCATGGTGACTCGATCGAGACAGAGGACACCGTCTCGGCATCGCTGGAGTTCAGCAAAGGGTTCCTCGGGACCATCTCCGCCACCAGCTCTTCGAATGTCCTCGACTGGGACGCGACTTTTTTCGTCAACGGCACAGATGCCAGCATGGAGTTGCGAAACGGGGAAGTATCCAGGCTGGTATGCCGCGACCCCGAAGCGGAAACACTGATCTCAACAAGATTCGAAAACCAAGCCCCGGCTGCAAATTCGGCATCGGCGAAAACCTACTACGGCCCGAGCCACAGAATGGTCATAGCAGACTTCATAGAGGCAGTCCAGCAAAATAGGCCGCCCTACGTTTCCGCCGAGGATGCCCGCCAGGCGGTGGACATCGCGCTCGCAGTCTACAAGTCCCATTCCGAGGGAAGGAGAGTAAACCTCCGATGAGGACATTCCCAACATTGATTTTTTTGCTGTCCCTGGCAACCACCCTCCCCTCCCAGGCCAGGGAGCTCTTACCCTCCACAAGCTCGGCAACCGTCAGCACGGATGTCGAGATGATGTACCAGAAGGGCCTGGCATTCCTGACAAAAACACAAGCCAAGGAAGGAGGCTGGAACGACTCCTACGGCAGAAATCCCGGTGTCGCAGGACTCGCCATAACCGCGATGCTCGCATCAGGCGAAGACCCCAACCACGGCAAATACGCCATGAACATCAGCAAAGGCCTCGACTTCATCTTCACCTCGACAAACAAGACCAACGGCTTCATCGGCAACTCGATGTACAACCACGGATTCGCTACCCTTGCCCTTGCCGAGGCCTACGGGGAGATGGAGGACGAACGCATCGGGCCTGCTCTCCGACAGGCAATTAACCTCATACTCACGTCACAGGCAGACAACCCGCTCTCGGCATGGCGCTACAGCCCCACCAGCCGAGACGCGGACACCACCGTCAGCGGCGCGGTGCTTGTCGCACTGTTCGCCGCCGCGAACGCAGGCATCGAAGTGCCCGACAACTCCATCTCAAAGGCCCTCAAGTACTACGAGACCTGCCAGAGCCCCGACGGAGGATTCGGTTACTCTTCCGCAGGCGGCTCGAACATCCCGAGGACCGCGATCGGCGCCCTGGTCTTCGCTCTCGCCGGTAAAAGAGAATCCACAGCCTTCAAGAGGGCGGCAGCATACCTGACCTCAAACACCCATTCATCCCAGATGGAGAGCTATTACTTCTACAGCATCTACTACGCCTCCCAGGCATTCTTCCATTCCGGAAGTCAGGAACGATGGGACAAATGGAACACGGTCAACATCAAAACCCTGAAGAATCTCCAGCGAGAGGATGGGAGCTGGCACGGCCCCTACGGAGGTTCATTCTCAACTTCCGCAGCTCTCCTCTCCCTCGCTCTAAACTACAGATTCCTGCCAATCTACGAAAGATCAACAGACGACGTACCGTAGAAAACCCTAACTCTAGAGCTAATTTCAAAACTCCCCGTGGCCACGCAGCCTGCCAATTTTGGATGCGAGGCCACGCCGATGAGTAGATTAGAGAAGATTAGGGACGGAGTATTGTCTTTCAGGCTTGGAGGCAGCAGGCCTTTGCCTGTGCGAAATAATTCTTAAGTTTTTTACTTTACTTACTTGACAACCAATAATTCAACATGTATTTTAAACTTTGAGGGGTTGGTGGTTATTTAGTGGTGGCAGCGGGCATTGGGCATGCTGGAAGGATAGGAGATGAAAAGATGAAGATATCTACTAGAGGTCGTTATGGGTTGAGGTTGATGGTGTGTCTTGCTGCGCATGCTGACGAGGGGCCTGTTGGAGTGGATGTTTTATCTAAAGAGCAGGCGATTTCGTCGAACTACATACATGTGTTGATGGGTTCGTTGACTTCTGCCGGGTTAGCTAGGTCTTTGCGTGGCCCTAACGGGGGTTACGAGCTCTCGCGCAATCCTGGGGAGATAAGTGCTTTGGATGTGGTTACAGCGTTGGAGGGTAAGATTGATATTGCGAGCTGTTTGGGCTCATCGGGGAGCTGTGCGAGGTCTGAGGACTGCGCGACACGGGATGTCTGGAGCAAGGTTGCGTCTGCGGTGGAGACGGTGCTCGGGGAATTGACGCTGGACAGGATGGCACGCAGCGAGGTTCACAGCGAGTCAATAGAGTACTATATATGATTTCGAGGCATGGAGGGTTCTGATGTTGAGTATTGACACGCGACTTGCGCAGGCCGGCAGCCGCTGGGACGAGCGTACCGGCGCGATAAGCATGCCCTTGTACCACAGCGCAACTTTCCGCCATGCGGGGCTTGGCAAGAGCACAGGGTTTGATTATTCGCGCACTTCGAATCCCACGCGTTCGGTGCTGGAGGAGACCGTGGCACAAGCGGAGTCCGGCGGGGACGCTGGAGCCCGCGCTTTCGCCTTCGCCTCCGGGCTGGCAGCGATTGATGCGGCGATGAGGATATTCGAGCCCGGCAGCAGGGTGATTGCGACCGAAGACCTTTATGGCGGCACCCACAGGCTGTTCCAGAAAATCTGTAGTTTCTACGGCATACGCGCATTGTTTGTAGACACCTCGGACACGGACGCGGTCGCGGAGGCGATGGGAAGCCCCGGGGTGAAAGCGCTTTTCCTTGAGGTGCCGAGCAACCCGCTCTTGAAGGTTGCCGACATCGCAGTGCTGTCATCTCTGGCCAGAGACAGGGGTGTGGTAACTATGGTTGACAACACCTTTCTGACTTTTTGCCGTCAAAGGCCGCTGGATTTGGGCGCGGACATTGTGTTGTACAGCGGGACGAAATATCTGTGCGGGCATGACGACCTGATAGCCGGGATGGCGGTGAGCAATGATACGGCAATATGCGACCGCCTGGCGTTTGTGCAGAACGCGGCGGGAGCGATACTGGGGGCTTCGGACTCATGGCTACTGCTACGCGGGCTGAAGACCCTGGCATTGCGCTTGGAGAGGCATGAGAGGAACGCCATGGCGCTTGCCGAGTGGCTTACGGGGCATCCGGCGGTGTCTAAGGTGTACTATCCCGGACTGCCTGACCATCCGGGGCACGAACTGCTCAAGAGGCAGGCCTCGGGATTTGGAGGGATGATATCTTTAGAGGTGAAGGATGCGGGAAGGATCGGAGGGATACTTTCAACTGTGAAGGTGTTCATGTTCGCGGAGAGCCTCGGAGGGGTATCGTCACTGATAACCTATCCGGCTGTGCAGACGCATGCGGACATCCCCGCCGAGGAGCGCGAAAGGCTAGGGGTCAACGACAGGCTGCTCAGGCTTTCGGTAGGCATCGAGGACATAGAGGATCTGAAAACCGATTTGGCGGAGGCTTTGTGAAGGACAACATCAAGACCAGGATTGTGCATTCCGGGCATTCACGCATGGAGCATCACGGTGCTTCAAGCGTGCCGGTATATCAGGTCTCGACCTACCACCAGGAGGATCCCGAGCATCTCGGCCGCTATGACTACGCGCGCAGCGACAACCCCACCCGCGAGGCTCTTGAGGCGGCCATCTGCGAGCTGGAGGGGGGCACCAGAGGCTTGGCATTCGCCTCGGGGATGGCTGCGATATCCTCGGTGTTGGCGATTTTCCATTCTGGCGCGCACATCGTGGCCGGCGAGGACATCTACGGCGGCACATTCCGTGTGTTGACGACTGTTTTCCGCAGATGGGGTTTGAATTGCACATTTGTGGACACGGCGGATATAGGCGCTATTTCGGCGGCAATCCTTCCGGAGACTGTCGCATTGATTGTAGAGACACCGTCCAATCCCCTGCTGAAGATAAGCGATCTTCGCGCTGTTGCGAAACTCGCAAAGGAAAGGGGGCTGGTGTCAATATGCGACAACACCTTCATGACCCCTTTGCTGCAGCGGCCGCTGGAACTTGGCTTCGATATTTCACTGCATAGCGCGACGAAGTTCATAGGCGGGCACAGTGACCTTGTGGCCGGGCTGGTCGTGTCGGCCGGGGAAGAGCTGTCGCGACGCATCAGGCAGGTCCAGAACTCATTCGGGGCAATACTCGGGCCCCAGGACTCATGGCTTGCCTTGCGCGGCCTGAGGACCCTTGACGCGAGGTTGCGCATACAGCAGGAGACTGCCGCGAGGGTGGCTGGGTATCTTGTTTCGTGCGGCGAAATCAAGCGGGTATTCTATCCTTCGCTGGATGGGCATCCCGGTCGGGAGACACATGAGAGTCAGGCATCCGGGGGCGGGGCGGTGGTGTCCTTCGAGCTTTCGTCGCGCGAGCGGGCGGTGCAGCTCATGAGGCAAGTCAGGCTGCCGCTTGTCGCGGTGAGCCTCGGCGGGGTCGAGAGCATATTGTCATATCCTGCCACCATGTCCCATGCGGCGATGCCTGTGACAGAGAGGCAGGCACGCGGGATTTCCGACTCGCTCGTCAGACTCTCTCTCGGGCTCGAGGCCGCGGAAGATATCATATCAGATATCAAGCAGGCACTGGAATGAAATTTATGGTTTTGCAACTATTTTTTAGATAAAAAAGGAGAAACGCGATGAAGGTATTCAATGACAACTCGCAATCAATCGGGAACACACCCTTGGTGAGGTTGAATTCATTGACTAAGGGTCTCAATGCGACAGTTCTGGCGAAGATCGAGGGACGCAACCCGGCATACTCGGTGAAATGCCGTATCGGAGCCTCGATGATATGGGATGGAGAGAAGCGCGGGGTCCTCAAGCAGGGCATGGAGATAGTCGAGCCGACAAGTGGCAACACCGGCATAGCGCTGGCCTTTGTGGCGGCGGCGCGCGGCTACAAACTCACGCTGACGATGCCCGAGACGATGAGCCTGGAGAGACGGCGTGTCCTTGCCGCCTTCGGGGCGAATCTGATCCTCACCCCCGGAACAGAAGGCATGAAGGGTGCTGTCAACGCCGCCGAGGAACTGGCAGCTTCCGACACAAACAGGTATTTCCTGCCGCAACAGTTCAAGAACCCTGCGAATCCCGCGATTCACGAGCAGACGACCGGGCCGGAGATATGGGATGCCACCGACGGGGACGTTGATGTCCTGGTATCAGGTGTCGGCACCGGCGGGACAATAACCGGGATTTCGCGCTTCTGGAAGAAGATCAAAGGCAAGCCGCTTTTCTCGGTCGCCGTCGAGCCGGCAGAAAGCCCGGTGATATCCCAGACACTCGCTGGATCCGAGCTGAAACCAGGCCCCCACAAGATACAGGGTATCGGCGCAGGCTTCATACCCGACACACTCGACCTCTCGATTGTTGACCGCGTCGAGCTGGTCGAAAGCATGGAGGCCGTGGAGATGGCCAGGAGGCTCGCGATCGAAGAGGGTATGCTTTCGGGAATATCCTGCGGAGCAGCGGCAGCAGTCGCGTTGAGACTCGCCAGCCAGGACGAGTTCGCCGGAAAGACAATCGTGGTCATACTCCCCGACTCGGGCGAGCGCTATCTCTCGACTGTGCTTTTCGAAGGAATAGGGTAAGCACTTTTGCATGTAGAGCCGATTTCAAAAATCCGCGTGAGCCGCTTTGGGAGCGCAGGATCCCCAGCCGTGGCAGGCCGATCACCGATCAACGCTGCGTTGATGAAGTCTTGCAGGGAGGCTTTCTTTTCGTAGAGAGCCTTTCCGACGATTACGGCCTCGAGGTTTGGTTTGTTTAGTTTCGCGAGGTTCGCGATGTCTTCTGGAGATGCGACCCCTCCTGAGGAAATGATCTTGCAGTTTGGGACTTTATCGCAGATTGTGGACTGTGCCTCGAGGTTTGGCCCTGTGAGCATCCCGTCGGTGGCGATGTCGGTGTAGATGATCCTGCGAACACCGAAATCAGCGAATTTCGCAGCGAGAGTGAATGCGTCCAATCCAGAGTCCTCTAGCCAACCCGAGACGGCGGCCTTGCCGTTTTTGGCGTCAATCCCAAGGACGATCTTATCGGAGCCGAACTTTTCGAGCATGGCGCGTACAGTCTCGGGATCCCGGCAGGCGAGTGTGCCCAGGATGACCCTTGCCACGCCGCATTCTAGGACTTGGCGGGCTGTTTCGAGCGTCCTGATGCCGCCGCCCAGTTCGCATGGTATGGATACTGCTGCGACGATTTCGGCGACTGCATGGAGATTTTTAGGCTCTCCGTCCTTTGCGCCGTCGAGGTCCACGAGGTGAATGAACTTGGCTCCCCCATCCTGCCATGCCAGGGCCTGGTCCACAGGGTTGTCGGAATATACTGTCTCCTCGCCGTAGTCGCCCCTCAAGAGTCGCACGCACTTTCCCCCGCGAAGGTCTATCGCGGGTATCACCATCAAATCTGACATAACTCTATCCCTTTCTTTTAGGTTCATTCCATCCTTTCCCATGCGGCATGCCTGACCTCGAGCCCAGCGCTGTGCCACCTGCGCTCGAAATCGCTGACCAGATCCTCTATGTCCCTTATCAGGGAGATGTCCTCCGGGGAGAATATCCCGCTTTTTGAGACAACCCTGCACGCCGAGTCGAAATACTCCTCGCTGTCGCTGGAGAAATGAAACACACCTCCAGGCTTCAGAACCCTGCCCAAAGAACCGATGAACTGCGAATTGAGCAGCCTGTAGTCCTTATGGCGCTTTTTCGGCCATGGATCGGGGCACATAACGTGGGCTCTGTCAACTGTGCCGTCCGGCAGAATATATCCCGTCAGGTGCGTAGCTTCCACCCGCAAAACCTTAAGGTTGTCAAGTCCCCTTGCAATCACAGCATTGGAAAGCTTTCTGAGCCTGCCGAGCATCACATCGGCAGCGATGACGAGCGAATCGGGGTATCTTTGCGACAGGGCGGTCGCGAAGCCGCCTTTTCCGCAGCCGATATCCAGCTCGACCCGCTTGCCTGCACAGGCAAGATCAAGCACACCGTAGGCCGATGTAAGTATCTCTATCTCTACCTCTTTGACCGAACCGAGCATTGTAAATCCTAAACAAATTAGAAATCCGAAACCTGAAACTGTCAAGCCCTAGTTTAAATTTGACACTTTATTGACAGCCACATATCTGTTTTTTTTAAAGCTGCCCACATACTCTATCCCGTCTGCCTCGCAGGCTATCTCCATATACGCATTTCCAAGGCGTATATCCATGTGCGCATCTGCCAGCGCGGATCTGAGCCTGAGAGTCTCTGCCTCCAACTCCGACACCACCTGCAGCTTGAACGATTCACTGTACCTCATCGTTTCGTTTTTCATAGTGCATTACCCTTTCTCGTTTGCATAAAGTGAGCCAATTTCAAAACTCCGCGTGAACCGCGCTGGGAGCGCAGGTGCGGCAGACGGTGCGGCGAATGTCGTGCCTCCGCCGCCTCGCCCCTTTGTTGGGCTGCAGGCTCTTTTGGTGCGAATGCCCCGCATCCAAAATGGCAGGCCGCACGGCCACAGGGAGTTTTGAAATTGCCTCAAGTTGAAAAACTGCCACGAGGCTGTATGTTCACCTCATGAAGAAACTTAATTCTGACATTAAAAAAAGGGCAGCGTCGGCCCTGGATGACGCCGGGCGTGCAAGGGCTAGTTTCGGAACGCTGTTCATGCAGCCATGCGACGGGGTAATGCAAGTCTGGCGGCACGACAGGAAGGAGTTGCTAAAGACCTACAAAAGCCTTCTTGACGCGGTATGCCAGGAGCTCAAGGAGCTTCTTGCAGGCGACGTGAAGGCACCGCGCCTAAGCCTCAGCACAGGAGATTCCCCCGACTCGGTGGACTATCTGAACCTCTTGATCTCCATGACCAATAGAGAGCCTTTGTCTCAGATACTTGCCGCTGCTGCCTTGGATGTCATGACAGCCGAAAGCCTTTTCGATTCCGAGAGGCTCGAAAGCATCTTGGACGATGATCTTTTGAAGTATCAATTTGAGCATGGCTGTGTGCTGTGCTCGGTGGGGATATCTGCGGTGAGGGATTATGTCGGCATGCTTTCAGAGTCGGAGTTGAAGCGTGGTGAACTTTCCCGAATCAGACCCGATGCGGCGGATTTTCTTGCTGCCGGGGAGCTGTTGCCCTTAGGCCACAAATCCGACGGGGGGGAAATCCTCCAGGCGCTCCGCGACAAGGCACGCGAGATG
>CAZANS010000072.1:0-9228 GCA_964486565.1 uncultured Victivallales bacterium | reverse complement strand
GCATCGGGGTGAAATCAAGAATGTCGGTGGAAAAAATCCATCTCCTTGGCAAATCGGCAAGTCTTTCGCTGAAGACGATCGGCGATACGTCAGCCGGAAAATATTTTGAGTGTGAAGGCTGAGACCGGTTGACTTGCGAGGCTACCGGTGCTACAATAGAGGTGTTATGGAATAAAGGAGGGATTGCTGAAAACAAAGGCATCTGGAAATTATTCAGGCTTGGGATACACGAGTGGAGGTGGAATCAAAATTCTCCTGTATTTGTTTGTATTCCCCATCCTGCTGTTTGCGTTGGCACTGTTTCTTCTGCTTGTGCCTCTTCCCCGTCCATTCCCCCCGGCGGGCAGCAAGGGGCGCAATCTCGCAGTGGCATTGATTACCCTTTTCAACGGGATGGTCTTTGTCGTATGGATATGCCTATATTCTTTTTGGAGGATAGCCAGGGCTAGCCATGGCATGGATCCCGTTTTTCTGGAACGTGGTTTCCGTCTGGGGAAAGCGTACTTCTTCGCCCGGACGATTCGTGGTGAGTATAAGGGTTTAAGCATCAGCGGGGAGCTGTTTCCGGACTACAAGCTTCAACCCTGGCGTTTCACCATCAGTGCCAATGCCTCGCCCGGCTTTAACGGGGCAATCTCAAATCGCAAGCCTGTAGTCTACCTGCCTAATGCCGCAGAATACAAAGACGAGGGCGGATTGTCCTCGCTTTACATTTGTTGCGATCAATCCGAAATGATGAAGAAGATGCTCTGGAACCCCGAAATCAAAGAGTCCATCGAGAAAATTCGATCCACCCTGAGTACCGCCGACACCTGGCAAATCATCATTCGTCCGAAGCAGATACAGTTCGTGATAATACCCCATGCCATTTGCCACGAGTCCATGGGAATATGGCTTGAGTCATTTTATCTTATGCTCGATTTCTTAATTCTTCGCTGAGGTCATAAAGGGTCATATCCAATGAAAACGAAAAACAATTTTTTAGTGGGAACCATTGTTTTGGTGCTTTTGGTTGTGGGTCTGGCAGTTGCAGTATTGGTCTTCAAGTCGTCGTCACCCCAGACGGTTAAAATGAGTTTGGCGGCTACGACACCCGAGGGAAAAAGCCTCAGGCGTGATTGGCCACGGATCATCAACGTGGGGGAATTTATCTGGATTTGTCGAAGTGTAAGTTATGTTGAAACGTAAAGAGGCATGTTATGGTGATATTTGAGACATTGTGTTCTATAGATTGGTCGCCCGATCCGGAGCTGTTCAACATCTTCGGCATATCCATAAGGTATTACGGTTTGTTGTTCATGAGCGGGATAGTTTTCTCGATAGTTTTGATGGGTTGGATGTTCAAGTGTGAGGGTATCCCGGCGGAGAATCTAGAGAGGCTTTCAGTGTATGGGATAATCGGGATACTTATTGGTGCGCGCCTTGGTCATTGTTTGCTTTACGAGCCTGGGTACTATCTTTCGCGTCCGATGGAGATGCTATTGCCGATCTACCCGAAGCCTGGCGGGGGTTATGCCTTTATCGGCTATCAGGGGCTTGCGAGCCACGGCGGTGCGGCTGGGTTGATCATTGCGCTGTATCTGTATTGCCGTAAGACGAAGGATTCCATGCTGAAGCTTTTGGATCTTATTGGAGTAGCCGCGCCTCTGGCGGGAAGCTTCATCAGGCTGGCCAACCTGATGAATTCGGAAATAATAGGCAAACCCACCGAGGTGCCATGGGGTTTTGTGTTCAAGCGTGTTGACGGTGTGGTTCGTCATCCTGCGCAGTTGTACGAGTCTCTGGCCTATTTAGCGATATTTGCGGTAATGCTGGTTTTATATATCAGGAAGCGTGAGCGTTACATCGGGAGCGGGGTTTTTCTTGGGATGTCGCTTGCGCTGATATTCGCGGCGAGGTTTGTGATTGAGTTTGTGAAGGAGCATCAGGCTGATTTCGAGTCGAGGTTGCCGCTTGACATGGGGCAGTTGCTTAGCATCCCCTTCGTGATCGGCGGCGTTGTGCTGGTTGTGCTCGGTCTCATGCGTGTGGGTTGCGGGGAAGCGACTGACTAGTCGAGCCATGAGTCGAAGAACTGCTTTGCGATAGGAGCGCAGGTCTGTCCTCCGCTGATGCCGTCCTCGATGAAGACTGTGATTGCGTATGTCCGGCCCGAATGTTCACCGAACGCGATGAACCAAGTGTTTTTTCTACGTGACTCGCCGTGCCCGATCTCCGCGGTGCCGGTCTTTCCGTAGAGTTCGATCTTGGGTGAATTTGCCGCCCTGCCTGATCCTCTGGAAGAGTGCACTGACTGGTACATGCCATTATGCGTGGCTTCAAGAAATTCTTTTTTGGTGTTCAGCTCTGCTCTTGAGGAAGGCTGGTTGATGAAGATCACATTCCCTCCGGGGTCGAGCACTTCCTTAAGGAGATATGGGCGCCATAGGGTGCCGCCGTTGGCGATTGCCGCTGTGAATAGGGCGGCCTGCAGTGGAGTGATATGAAGGTTGCCCTGCCCGATGGATATTAGAGCTGTCTCGAAGACGTTCCATCTTCTTCCAGTCCTGTGATAAAGCTCGGCCCTTGAGGGCAGCAGGCCTGGGCGTTCACTAAGGGGGATGCCGGTCATTTTACCCACGCCGAAGGACGCGAGGGTTTCTGCGAGTTTCTCGAGGCCGGCCACTCTTCCCTCCTCGATGAAGAACACATTGCACGACTGCTCGATTGCGCCGACGAGGTCGAGGCTGCCGTGCCCGCTTCTGCTGGCGCAGCGGATCGAGGCGTTCCCTATGAATGAGCGGCCCGGGCAGTTGATCCGTTCGTCTAGAGGCATGCCGTGCTCGAGCAGCGACAAGCCTATGATTGGCTTTATTATTGATCCTGGCTCGTACTCTCCTAGGGTGGATCGGTTGAACATGGGTCTGTCGGGATTGGAATTCAGTGTGCCCCAGTATGAGGATGATAGGCTTGGGACGAACTGCGAGATGTCATAGGAAGGGGAGGAAGCCATTGCGATCACTGCGCCCGATCTGGCATCGAGCAGCACTAGCGATCCGGGCTTGCCGTCGAGCAGCCTTTCCGCCGATGCCTGTGCCCTGGAGTTGATGGTCAGCACGATATCGTGCCCGATCCTCTCGGGTATGGAGTTGCCCAGCGTCTTGTGTATAATGCCTCGGAAATCGACCATCACGAGGCTTGACCCTGGGGTTCCCCTGAGCCCTCTAATTGCGCTTTTGGACTCTTGTATTGATGAGTCGTAAACTTTTTCGAGTCCGTCCCTGCCGGTCTCGTCGGGGATATAGTAGAAGAACTGGTCGCGGTCCTCAGCGCTCTGGGGGTCGTCCTTCCTGACGAAGCCGATGATGTGTGCGGCCATGCTGCCGAAGTTGTACTTCCTCCTCGGCTCTGTCACCACCTCCATCCCTGGGATGGGTTGTGGGATCTCGGATATTTTGGCCAGCTCGAGCTCGTCTAGGTCCTCGAAAACATTCATCGGCAATGCTGGTGTGTAGTTCATATGAGTTCGTATTGAGCTGGGGGTGAGTCTGTGTTTTCTGCCGATGGCATCTGCCGCTCGGTCGGCGGCTGAAAGCATGAAGTCTGTTGTTTTCGAGGCCCGTCCGGGCTGTCGCATCTCCTGAAGGTGAAACACGATGCTGTAAACCGGCACGTTTCCGGCGAGCATTGATCCGTCCTCGGTGAAAATCCTTCCCCTCGGGGCGGGGATCCTTATACGCCTCACCGACTGCCGGGCGATAGCCGAGTCGTGATAGCTCTCCTGAAGGATCTGCTCCTGCCACAGACGCAGCACGACAACCGCATAGAACGCCAGGAACACCGCGGATACGGCAAGGACACGCCGGATGCATACTGTCGAATCGTCCAGCAAGCTCACCTCCTTTGTTGCAAGACTCTGCTTCTTGCGGTGCTGTACAGGGGCAATCCCACCATTTCTGCGGCGAGGTCGTATAGCGGTATCATCACCGGGAGCAGGACTGCACCGGAAAGAGTGCTGAAGATCAGGACAAGTATACTATTGTGCAGGGATGCTAGCCGCATGCTGTTGAGGATCACTGGAGGAATGACCGCGACCAAGGCGGCGCAGGCGCCCGGGAGGAAATGGAAGAGTGCCGAATGTGTGTCGCCCCAGTGTATCCAGACATTGCTCAGCCCGGCGACGGCAATCATCAGGAAGGCCGAGATGAGCATCGAGCGTCCGTAGAGGAGGTCGAGGACGGCTCCGGCGAGCATGCCTACGAACATGCCCGATATCCAGCCTCTTGAGACTGCAAGGTAGAATACGCAGAGCGCGGTCAGAGGCATCACTATCCCGAGCGCTCCTGCCAAGACCTCGAGATATACGGAAATGAAGACACACAGGAAAATGAATGCCGCGCTGTACATCATCGCTCCATCTTCGGCACAAGCACCACCATGTAACGCAAGTTGTCGAAATCTGCCGCCGGCTCGACGAAGGCCTCTGCGTATAGGTTGTTGACCACACGCACATTTGGGTTTTCCCCTCTGGCGGCCACGCGACCTACAAAGAGAAGCGCCGGGATGGTGTCCCCGCCGAGTCCTGAGGTTATAACTGCATCTCCCGCCTTGTAGGCCTTTGCTGCCGGGAGCTTGCCGACCTTCAGCACGGGTCTGCCTCCCGCGATCGTCCCGCCCTGGAGTATCCCTGCGGCCCCGCTGTCCTGAAGTATAACGCTCAGACGGCATTTCCTGCTGACGACAGTCTCGACATGGGACTCGTTTTTTGCGACTTTCGCAACTCTTCCGGCAACCGCGAAGACATATCCGGTGCTATTGTCCTTGGGTATCCTGCACAGCACGATGCAACCCGTGACGATTCCATCCGCGGATCCCTTGTTTATGGAGAAGGACTCGTTCCATAGAGTGGGGTCCCGGAGGAATATCTCTGCGAACACGCAAGCGAAACCGGTAACAGGCTTGATCGCCAGCAGATCCTTCAGGCTGCTGTTCTCCCTGGCCACCTCCCTGAGTATATTCAACTCGGCGGCCATCACCTCGTTGACTCTCTGGAGCGTGAGCAGCTCCTCGACCAGGGCCTCCTTGGACTGCAGCCTCAGCGCCTGTTTGGCGCTGAGGCTCTCGACCTTTGAGAGGGGAGAGAAGAACGGATGGTAGAAGTCTGAGGTGAGCCTGTGCAGGGGGCGGTGGAAAATCTGTACAAGTGCCGCCGCCACGAGCACGGCGATGACCGCCGACACTGCCGCGAATTTTTTGTTCCTCATCTTCTACTTCTCCTCAATGGAGTCGAGGTATCTGCTCAGCTCCGGCCAGACTGCTCTTCTCCGTTCCTCATGCAGCTCGATCTCGCGGATCTCGCTGCGGAATCTCCAGGACTCGGGGATCACCGCCGACTCGATCTCATCCATGAATCTCTCGATGTCGTGGCATTTCTGGAGCTGCTCGAAGAACTTGTTTTTAGCTGTCATGAAATTTGCTTCGAATTTGAATGATGAGTCGGTGCGCAGGTTGAAAAGCGCCCTTCGCATTTCCCTGATGCTTTCATTCAGCAAGATTGGGGCTGAGAACTCCAGCCGGGACAACTGATGCTCCTTGCTTTTGACGATGGATGGGAAGTTTTTTATCTCGTTTTTTTTCTGCTGCAGCTCATTCAAGGAGCAGTAGCGTATCTCCTGCTCGGAATCTCCGTGGGCAGGATCAGCCACTCTCTCGGCATTGGCCTTGACCTTGGCGGGCTCGTTGCTGTCTTTCCTTTCCTCAGGGGATTCCAAGGCATAGGCTACGACCTCGATCTTGCGGAACTGCCTCTCGGCGAATCCTGCCCTGGCGGGGCTGAAGGAATTGACACTAAGCATCACGGCGTTGTCGTAGAACCACTCTCTCAGCATCCCGTAGTCGTCAAGCTTTTCCTGGAGCAGCGTCATCTCGGCAGTGCTTATCAGGAAGTTTCTGACCATGCCGGCGAATATCTTGACAAAGGCCTTGTCGTGGTCTACTCCCTGGACTGAGAGGTCTGCCAGTCCCCTCAGAGCCTCCCTGTGCCCGGGCAGGCGCATGACCGCCGAAAGCAGCGCGTCGGAAGTCTGTA
Source organism: uncultured Victivallales bacterium (assembly GCA_964486565.1). Classification (GTDB taxonomy): domain Bacteria; phylum Verrucomicrobiota; class Lentisphaeria; order Victivallales; family JAADHT01; genus JAFGFR01. The sequence continues at coordinate 3,161 of CAZANS010000072.1, read as the reverse complement.
TCGAGACTGAGGCCATTGGGTTCGAGTCGGGATACATCGGCACGGAGAACGCGATTTTCAAGAGGTCCGTCGCTGGATCGTCGGTGACCAGCATCTTCATTGCCGGATATGTCCTTATACCGGGGATGCTCGAGACGCAAAGCCTTGCCCTGAGCTTCCCGAGTATGCCGATTACAAGCCATGGTGGAAGCATGCGCGAATGCATGGCAGGGTCGAGGTCGAGCTTCTTTAACAAAATCCCCTCTATGAGGCGCGACAATGCCTTGTCGTCGTCAATCCAGTCCTCGAGATTCTCCGGCAGATGGAAGCGTATCTCAGTCCCTTTCAGATTTATGATCTCGATGCCTTTGAACTCGGCGTTGTCCATCAGGACGATATTGTACAAAGTTGCAGGAGCCTTGCCCATATTCGGGCGCGGGACAAGCCTGGAGACCAGCACATCGGCTCCCTTGAAGACCGTCCTGACATCTTCGGTGTTGACTTTTCCCTTGCGGGAGAAGAACTTGAACTCGCTGGAAGAGCTGGCGTTGACCGCGGGTGAAAAGGTTATGCAGGCCATTTCGCAGGCCAGCAGGACACGGGACATTGGGGCGAAACGCCGCGCAAGTCCTGTTGTCACCCTTTCATCCGAGGCACAGCCTGCGCTCCCGACGCGGTTCACGCGGAGTTTTGAAAGTGGCTCTATGCTTAAAATATCCTTCATGCCTGTCCGTCTTGATACAACCGAGGCTCATGCGCCCCAGCCTAAAGCTTCTCATCGCCAATGCTAGAATCTAGACATTTTTCGTGAGATATCAACCCCGGAATCACTTTTGGGGCAGAGATTGAAGCGTGACAGTTGGCTTGATCACGTTCCCCTACCAGAAGAAGTGTCTGCATGATAAGGAGCTGGGCGGATTTAGGTGTGCAGACCGACAAAATCCTGCGTTACCCATGCTGAGCCTTCATGTTTTTCTGCGTAATTCGCAAGCGTCTGATGGCAACGGGTCTGGAAAAGAGCGGAAAGCGGGTTAGATTTCTGGATAAGGATGAGATTCAGGCGGCATGGCAATTATTCGGATTAATCAGGAAGCATACGGCAATGAGCAAGATAATTAAGAAGGCGTCGGAGGTTTTTGATATTGAGATTGAGGGATTGGAGCATGTGAGGGATCAGCTTGACGTGGGCTTCACAGCTCTTGTTGAGAGCTGTTGCGAGGTTCTGGAGAAGGGTGGCAAGATTGTGGTCTGCGGCATCGGGAAGAGCGGATACATCGGGCGCAAGATCGCGGCAACGCTTTCGAGCACGGGCTCCACGGCGGTGTTCATGCATCCTGTGGAGGCTATGCACGGGGATCTCGGGATACTTGACAAGCGCGACATGCTTCTTGCCTTGAGCTACAGTGGGGAGACGGAGGAGTTGCTTCAGATGATACCTTCGGCGAAGAGGCTTGACATCAAGATAGCTGCGGTCACAGGCGTTTCGGGTTCGAGGCTTGCCAACTGGGCGGACATAAAGGTTTTCATGCCGGTGAAGCGCGAGGCATGCCCGTTCAATCTGGCCCCTACGACCACGACTACCGCGCTGCTTGCGCTCGGGGACGCGCTCGCAATGGTGCTTCTGGACATCAGGGGCTTCAGCATGGACGACTACGGGCGGCTGCACCCTGGCGGCGCGATAGGCAGGGCGGTCACACTCAGGGTACGCGACATCATGCGTACAGGGGAAAGGCTTGTTACCGTATATCCCGAGACCACTGTGAAAGACACGCTTCTGTCCATGACCCGGGGGAGGAGCGGGTCGGCGATCGTCACCGGCAAGGATGCTGGGCTTCTGGGCATATTCACCGACGGCGACTTCCGCAGGCATGTCGAGGGGGATCTGGAGATACTCTCCCGTCCCGTCGGCAGCGTCATGACCAAGGGACCCAGCGCAGTCCGCGCCGAAGACCTCGCCGTGGAGATACTGAAGCTGCTCGAGAAGAGACACATAGACGACATCATCGTCGTTGATTCCGCTGGCAAGGTAGTCGGGATGGTGGACATCCAGGATCTCCCCGGACTCAAGCTGATGTAGGTCCGCAGGAATCCTGGCGGGAAGTTCTCACGCGGAGTTTTGAAACTGGCTCATGGTGTCTTTATATCAGCTTGGCGATTTGAGTGCACTTTGCTGTTTCGCATGCTTCCCAGATTTCGATGTGCGTGAGTTCTGCGCCTGGCTCGAGTGAGAACATCGGGCTGAGTGTCTCGATCTCGAGCATTGCGTTGTTGGTGTAGACCTCGATGCTGCATCCGTTGTCTGGGTATTCTGCGTCGGCGAGGTGTTGGAATGATTTCTTCAGGATCACGCCTTTGTTTGCGTATGCGAGCCATCCGTCCTCGCAGTTGAGTCCTATCTTGCAGGGGGACTTTGCCTTGGGATCCTGTTTCATGAGTATGTGCTTTGCTCCCCATACGAGGCGTTTGTCTGCGAGGTCGGTGTATGGCCATACTGTCAGATATGTGTTTGGGAGGAGGGCTTTTTTGTTGCCTTGGGGGAGCGGGATGACGGCGGTTCCGCCTGGGGCCATCACGGTTAGTGCCCATGCCGCCAGCTCGACGTTCCAGAGGTTGCAGTTCTTCAGTTTGTGTGTGATTGCGAATTTCCCTGCGGAGAGTGATTTGATTGAGAATGACTTTTCGATTCCGGTGATGTGCTCGATCCCTGAAGAGAAGCGGAGGCCGTCTGAGGCCTTCTTCACCTGCACCTTGGAGTTTTCGGGGGAGTATGACCTGGGCTTGGCCTCAGGAGAGTGCCACAGGCGGTGTCCGCCATAGATTCTCCACTCTCCTGGGTCGTCGTTTTTCCCGGCAGTCTCTGGATCAACATATACGAGGTTGTCGCTTCCACCGAGAAAAGCCCCGATGATCCGGGGCCCCACATCCGTGGTGACTACGAGCTTGAATTTCCCGCTGCTCAGCTCGACACAGTTCTTCCATCCTTGAAATTTGACTGTCTTCATCTTGTTAAATCCTTTATATATCATCTTGTTCCTGCTCGAAACCCCATATCGGAGTTCATGACCACAACGGCCCTGTCTGGCCTCCGGGGGCGATAAAACCACGCTTGAGAGATGAAAACTATTATCCCCCGGCGCTGTTGTCAATCATCATGGGTTGGCTCGTCTTCCTGCCCGTCAGCT
>CAZANS010000071.1:0-9280 GCA_964486565.1 uncultured Victivallales bacterium | reverse complement strand
ACCCCGCTATCCATAGACCCCGCTATCCATGATGCATCAGATGCTGGTTGCCATTTTGCGAAATTCGCAGATACCTTCGTCCGCCGACATTCAGACATCGGGAGCTGAAATTGCGATATTGGACACGATAAGGTTTTTGAAGTCTCATTTCAGCGAGTCTATAGATGTTGACCGTGCCGCTAGGATGGCGAACATGAGCAGGAGCTATTTCCATGCCGCCTTCAAGAGTGTTGCCGGGACGACCTTTGTGAGATATCTGAACGAGCTGAGAGTGGAGAACGCGATGCGCCTGCTGAAGGAGGGGGGCATGACGCCAGAGAGGCGGCGATGCTAAGCGGATTCGGCTCGCTGAGCCACTTCTACAAGGTATTCCGCGAGATCACCGGCAGCAGCCCAAGGAATATCGGCTCGATTTGAAATCGCCTGAAACAAGGTTAACTTGTTAACCTTAGGCTGTGGCCGATAAATTCGGCCTCAGGCTTATTGCCTACGAAGGCGGCCAGCACATGGTTCGCCTGTGACGCGCAAGCGGAATCCGTATTAGGCGGATAATCCGGCGCGGCAGATATGCATCCTACCGGTCGAAGTGACCTGCCGCCTCGGGCTGGTAGAGCACGTCCTCGATGCTGATCCTGCGTATTCCCGAGGGGACTTTCCACTCGACAACATCGCCTTTGGAGTATCCGAGTATCGCCGTGCCTATCGGGGCGAGCACGGAGATGGCGCCCTGGCTGATGTCGGCTTCCTCCGGGAAGGAGAGCACATATGTCATCTGCTCGGAAGTCCCCAGTCCAGATCTAATATGGCACTGTAAGCAAAAAAAACAAGCTGCCTTCCGAATTCCCGGCAACAAGTCTTTGTTTCATCATTTGACAAACCCCGAATTATCGCTAGACTTCCTTTGTGCGGATGTTTTTCATCCGTTGGTTGTAATGGCTTCATACGGGAGCCGGTGCAGTGACAAGTATTCAGGACACGGGACATGGCAAAGGAATTCGTACATCTTCATCTTCATTCGGACTTCAGCCTGCTTGACGGAGCCTGTTCCGTGGACGGGATTGCCGAGGCGGCTGCAAGCATGAAGATGCCTGCAGCGGCTCTTACCGACCACGGGTTCATGGGTGGCGCGATAGATTTCTACACTACCCTGGGCAAGAAAGGTGTCAAGCCGATCATAGGATGCGAGTTCTATGTGTCGCCGACTACCAGGTTCGACCGGGACCAGTCGAAGGATAACATCAAGGGCTTCCATCTGGTGCTGCTTGCAAAGGATTTCGAGGGCTACAGCAATCTATGCCGGCTCATCTCGGCGGGCTTCATTGAGGGGTTCTACCACAACCCTCGCATTGACAACGAGCTGTTGTCCCGTCACAGCAAGGGGCTTATAGCGCTGAGCGCGTGTTTGAAGGGCAAGGTGCAGGACTGCATCCTTTCCGGCCGGCTTTCGGATGCCAAGGGCGCGGTGGGGGACTATCTTGACATCTTCGGCAGGGGCAATTTCTATCTCGAGCTGATGGACCATGGCATTCCCGAGCAGCGGAAGGCGAACAAGGCTGTGGTAACGCTCTCGAGGGAATTCGACATCCCTTTGGTCGCGACTAACGACGTGCACTATCTTAAGAGGGAGCACGCCAAGGCGCACGAGCTTATGCTGTGCATCCAGACGCGCTCGACGATGGAAAGCGACAAGCGCTTCCGTTTCTCCAGCGACCAGTTCTACTTCAAGAGCCCGGAGGCGATGGCCGAGCTGTTCGCCGACATACCGGAGGCAATATCGAACACCCTCGAGGTGGCCGAGAAGTGCAACCTGGTGATACCAATGGCGCCCGAGGTGAACCACTATCCGGTATTCGACGTTCCCGAGGGGGTGTCCCGGAAGGAATACCTCAGGGAAATCTGCGTCGGCCGCATGAATGAGTGCTACGGCTTCGACCCGGAGGCGGCCCCCGAGCTCTCCCCGGAACAGGAGAAGGTTGTCCAGAGAATGGACTTCGAGCTCAAGGTAATTGACGACGCCAACTACACAAGCTATTTTCTGGTGGTATGGGACTTTATCAAGCATGCCAGGGAGAAGGGCGTCGCGGTAGGCCCGGGCAGGGGCAGCGGCGCGGGAAGCATCGTCGCATACCTTTCAAACATCACTGAGGTTGACCCGATCAGATACAACTTGTTGTTCGAGAGGTTCCTGAACCCCGACCGCGTATCACCGCCAGACTTCGACATTGACTTCTGCGAGCGCCGAAGGCCCGAGGTGATCGAATATGTCCGCAACAGGTACGGAAGGGAAAAGGTCGCCCAGATCGGCACCTACGGCACACTGAAGACCAAGGCTGTCATAAAGGATATCGTGAGGGTACTGGGGAGGTCTTTCCAGGATGGCGACTCGATCACCAGGCACATTCCAGACAGGCGCCCCGACGGCAAGGCCGGCAACATGACCCTCGAGCTTGTCAAGCAGATGGTACCGGAAGTCAAGGCGATGCTCGAGAAGGAGGCATGGGTGAGGGAGGTCTTCGAGCACGCCGAGGTGCTCGAGAACCTCAACCGCAACCTAACCACCCACGCCGCCGGAGTGATAATCGGCGACCAGAGCCTGGACAACCTCGTACCCCTGTGCAAGGACTCCAACGGCGAGGTGATCACGCAGTACGCAGGCAAGCCATGCGAGAGCCTCGGCCTGCTCAAGATGGATTTCCTTGCCCTGAGCAACCTCACGATCATCCAGGACACCATATCCAACATCAAGCTCAACAGGGGGGTGGTCGTTGATTTCGCCAAAGTCCCCCTTGACGACTCGAAGACCTTCGATCTGATCCGCCGTGGCGACACCGTGGCGGTGTTCCAGCTCGAGTCCACCGGGATGCGCAAACTATGCAGAAGCTTCGGGATGAGTTGTTTCGAGGACATCATAGCCCTGATCGCGATATTCCGTCCCGGCCCGATGAACTACCTCGACGAATTTGTCGCCAGAAAGCTCGGCAAGGTCCCGGTCGAATATGACCATCCGGCGCTTGAGGGCATCCTCAAGGAGACCTGTGGAATAATGCTCTACCAGGAGCAGATCATGCAGATGGTACAGACCCTGGCCGGTTTCACGCTCGGCCAGGCGGACATCCTCAGGCGCGCGATAGGCAAGAAGGATGTCAAAACCATGCAGGCGCAGCATGACAAGTTCACCGAGGGCTGCTCCATGATACATGGCATTGACAAGGCCGCCGCGGACGCGATATGGGAAAAGATTGCGAAGTTCGCAGGCTACGGCTTCAACAAGTCCCACAGCGCGGCCTACGCCTTTGTCGCGTACAGGACGGCCTACCTGAAGGCCAACTACCCTGTGGAGTTCATGGCCGCGGTGCTGTCGTCCAACCTGGACAAGGCCGATAAGATCTCCTCGGGCATCCGCGAATGCCGCGAGATGGGGATCTCGGTGTTGCCGCCGGATGTGAATGTGAGCCAGATCAGCTTCACCGTTGACGGTGACAGCATACGCTTCGGTTTGGGCGCGATAAAGGGTGTCGGGGAGTCCGCCGCAACGGCCATTATCAAGGCCCGCGAGGATAGCGGCAAGTACAAGGATATCCTGTCGTTCTGCGAGAATGTCGGCAGCACGGTTAACACCAGGATCCTCGAGAACCTCACTCTTACCGGTGCGTTCGACTCGTTCGGGATCAAGCGTTCGCAGTTGCTCGCGGTAAAGGACCAGGCCGTCTCGCTCGCGCAAAGCCTGATAAAGGACCGCTCATCGGGTCAGGGCTCGCTCTTCGACCTGCTCGACGGCGATGACTCCGGGCTGGACAAGCTGGACATCCCTGATATCCCCGAGATCCCCGAGCATGAGTTGCTCGAGAATGAGAAGGGGCTTCTTGGATTCTATGTCACCGGGCATCCGTTGGGCGAGTACGCTGACATCATCAAGACCTATTCGAGCCATTCCCTGGCGGAAGTGACAAACAGGGAATCGGAAGGCTTCCCTGCCGACGGATCGGGAGTCAAGGTAGGGGGGATAATCACCGCCTGCGAGAAAAAGCAGGCCAAAAGCGGTAAATATTTCGCCGTGTTCCAGCTTGAGGACCTCGAGGGGACTTGCGAGTGCCTCCTTATGGGGCAGTCTTACGAGTCCTACAACACGTTGCTGATGGATAATGCCCCGGTGTATCTTCAGGCATTTGCCGAGAGCAGGGAGGAGAACACCAAGCCCAAGCTCAGGGTCGAGAAGATCATCCCTCTAGGCATGGTCAAGGAGATATACACCAGGGAGGTGCATATAAAGATGCACGAGGGCGGCGCCCGAAAAGACATGCTCGATGAACTGCGGAAAATATGCAAGGCACATCCTGGCAACACCAACGTGGTCTTCTGCCTGACCTGCTCGACCGGGGAGATCGCCTTCGTCGAGTGCGCGCGAGAGTTCGATGTCAGCCTGAACAAGGCTTTTTTAGCTGAAGTCGCAGCGGTGATCGGGGAGAACAAGCTGCATTTCCGTCCCGACAAGGAGCTGCCGCAGAGAAAGATCAATCACTGGGAAAGGAAGAAATTTGCATAGCTTTTATCATTTTGCCTCGAGCAGCTCGCCCAGGGGGCATACTGAGCACTCCGAGCATGTCTCCTCGCAGAAGTTCCTGTAGACGTGTATTGCGCCCTGCTGGGAGATTGCGTCAGCGAGGATGTCGTGCTGTCTTGAAGGGGGGCTGAACCATTTGAATGACGCATTGCGGATGATCATGTTGGGCTGCCCCTTGGGCAGGCTGGATGCGACCCTGGAGATGAACTTGCCGGTTTTGTTGTCCTCTGTCATGATGGAGTATGCTTTGAGCGCCGGCAGTACGGTGTTGAGAGTAATGTCCGACATCCTTGACTGGGCCAGGACGCGGGAGGGTCTGGGAGCCTTGACTGTGAACGAGTAATGCCGGTCCCACAGTGGGTGGCTGCACTGGAGCATCTTCGAGAGCCTTTTGATGAAAAGTTTCTCCTCAGGGATTTGTTTTGCGAGATTCGCGAACGCCATCATAGGGCTTGGCTGGAGGTTTTTCAGCAGCATGGCGAGTGCGGCGAGGCGCCTTTCCGGGGAATTCACCGGCCTGACGGAAGATTTCGACCATGGGATGGGCGGCCTGGCGGTTGTCCTGATCTTCCACCATTTTGCCCATAGTTCGGACACGAACTTTGCCATAGGTGGGTCGAGTGTGGTTGTGGCCGGGTCGGGTAGCAAGCCGGACTCCCCCCAGAGGACAGTCTCGCAGTCTTCGGGATCCCGGCAGTCGTGATGGGAGAATCTTTCGAAGAGCTCGAGGAACTGCTTTCTGTTCTGGCGGTATCCGCAGGCGTCGAAGAGGGACTTCAGGAATGCCGAGTCCACGCCTTCGGAACGCATCTCCTCGAGGATTGCCTCGGTCTTCAGCTCGAAGCGTTTCATGCCGGCATGCCGGAATAGTTTTAGAAGCTTATCATTGGAGAGCTTGGCGAATATCGCCTCGCATCGGCCTTTTGGGAACATGTCTGCCTTTGCCGGCGGCCTGCTGCCTCCCGGGGCATGCTGCAGGAGCATCACTGGGACACCGGGGAGCCTGGCGCGGATGTCCGCGGAAGCCTCGACGGAATTGTCGTTAGCGACGACGTGCAGGATGACATTGTCGTATCTCGTGTCGAGGTGGTGCCCGTGCATCACCCAGTCGGTGGCGTTGTTGTGTATCTCCACGTCGCCTGTGACAGTGGAGCTGCCAAGTGCTATTTTCGCGTTCATGAAGTCCGGTCCGGCCTCAAGGTTCCATATACCTGGAGAGAGCACAGCAAGACTTTCACCGGAAACCGCGGGATGCTTCGATTGAGGCACAAGCCGCGCCCAGCTCAGCTGCAACCGCACTTCAGAGCAGTTTTTGCCCTTCTGCGTTTGTTTTTTCTGTGTCATGTGTGTATCCTTAGTCTTACCGTATGCTCGCCTGAGCGAGCGTGGGTATTCTAGTCTGAACATAGAGAAGTCGGTCAACCCGGGGATGAATTTGTCTTCGGAATGGAGGAATTCAAGCTTGAAGAGGATTTTTTTTCATACAATCTTGATGATTCTGCTGTGCCATGCTTCGGGGTCCTCCGCGGACAACCCGAGGCGCACGGCAGTGGTCAAGGCTGTTGAGAAGGCTCTGCCCTCTGTGGTAAACATCGGGACTGAACGTATAATCAACCATTTCGAGTCCCCTTGGGGAGCCGGCAGCCCTTTCGAGCTGATGTTCCGTGATTTCTACAGTGGCCAGAGGGGAAGGGGTCGCACGGAGACTTCGCTGGGCAGCGGGGCGATAATAAACAGGCAGGGGCTGATCGTGACCAATGCCCATGTTGTCCGCAAGGCGACAAGGATAATAATCACCACCTATGACGGGCAGCAGTTCACGGCGAAGGAGATTGCCGCGGACGACGTTAACGATCTTGCATTGCTGAAGCTTGACGACTACGAGGGGGAACCCGTGCTCGAGCCGATATCGGTGTGCCCTACGGATGACCCGATGCTGGGGGAGACGGTGATCGCGATAGGCAACCCCTACGGATTGGGCAGCAGCATAACTACCGGGATATTGAGCGCGCTTGGCCGCTCGATGATGTATGGCGGGAAGATAATGTTCAACGACATCATCCAGACCGACGCGCCGATAAACCCCGGCAACAGCGGCGGTGCCTTGGTCAACATCAACGCCGAGATGATTGGTCTCAACACTGCGATACACAAGGATGCCGACGGCATAGGTTTCGCGATACCGTTGAGTAGGATCGAGCATGTCCTGGCGGGCTGGCTGATACCTGAGAGGTTCGCCGAGGTGTCTCTGGGGATAATTCCTGGAGAGCGGGCCGAGGAAGGGGGAAAGGTTTTTTACCTGAGGGAGGTGATGCCGGAAAGCCCCGCATGGCAGGCAGGGCTGCGGGCAGGCGACGAGATACTCTCCCTCGGAGGGGAGAAGCCCCGATCGCTGTTGGATCTGAGCAACTCATTGTGGCATCTCTCGGCGGGAGACAGGGTAAAACTAGATATCAAAGCGAAAAGCAATGTGGAACTCAAGGTGAAGGCTCTTGAGCCGCTTGACGGCAGGGCTCTGGCGGAGCAGCGTCTGGGGCTCGGGCTGCGCGAGCTCACCCCGGAACTCGCCAGGACCTTGGGCTACCCCTTCCATGGGGGGCTGATAGTCGAGGATCCCGGCAGGAACTCCAAGTCTCTCAGGCGGGGAGATGTCATTGTGAAGATAGTGGATATCCCAGTCTACGAGTTCAAAGACATCAGCCGTGCTTTCAAGGGCAGGCTGTACGGGGAACAGATAAATGCCCTTGTGATATATGTCAGGAGGCAGCAGGGGATGTTGCAGATATACAAAAGGCAGGTTATGTTGGATGTGAAATAGCGGGGAATCGCGGGAGGTTCTTCAGATAAAATAAGGAAGGGTTGGAAAGATGGAAAAGGATAATTCGGCAATGCGGCGACTCGAGCTCGCCAGGCAGGCGGCGGTAGACTCCGAGATAGGCAACCTGGCCAGAGGCAGCTTCATCGCGTCGCTCAGCCACGAGCTGCGTATACCTTTGAACAGCATACTGGGCATGTTGAGGCTTTTGAAGGACACGGATCTTGACTCCCAGCAGTCAGGGTATGTGAAGTCGGCGTTAGAGGCGGGGGAGTGCCTTCACGGCTGGATAGGGGAGATAACACGTTTCTCGAGTGTCGAGCTTGACGAGTTCAAGATAGAGGATAAGCCATTTGATTTGTTCAGGGCTTGTCGGGATGTCATTAAAGTGTTTGCTGGCGAGGCTTCCTCGAAAGGGGTTAACCTACAGTACGAGTTCGAGGCCGGCACCCCCGGTCTGCTCAACGGGGACGCGCTCAGGCTGCAGCAGGTGCTCGCCAAGCTCGTCGAGAACGGCTTGCGGTTCACTCAGAAGGGATCGGTGAGCCTTGTCGTGGGCACAGGCGGCAGGCGAGATGACTGCGTGCTGATGACCTTCAGCGTCATTGATACCGGTCCTGGCCTATCTCAGGAGACCCAAGAGAGGATATTCGACTTTTCCGACGAGCATGTCGGTGACAATCCCAAATCCCGCAAGATCAGGCTAGAGCTTGCCGTGTGCAGGAAGATCATAGATGCCATGGGCGGGACTCTGGAGCTTAAGAGCGGGAAAGGTGAGGGGACGCAGTTCACCGTGACCGTGCCTCTCGAGGAGACTGCAGAGGATGTGCTGGAGGCCATAGCCGATTCAAAGTTGAAAGTCGCGGAGCCGCCGGTCAAGAAGCCGAAGAAATATAACGGGATAAAGGTGCTTGTGGCCGAGGACGACACAATAAACCAAAGCCTTGCGGTGGCCTTCCTTACACGTCTCGGGGGCGAGGTGGAGACAGCCGACAACGGCTGCGAGGCCGTGGAGATGTTCCAGTCAGGCGCGTACAATCTGGTGTTCATGGATTGCGAGATGCCGGAGATGGACGGCTACGAGGCCTCCCGTGCGATCCGCAAGCTGGAGGAAGGCACAGGAAGGCGTGTGCCGATACTTGCCATGACCTCCTATGCCGGGAGGGGCGACAGGGAATACTGCCTCTCCGCCGGCATGGACGACCATATACCGAAACCGATCACCGTGGACATCCTCGACGACGTGTTCCGTAAGTTCATCCTGCATGAGGAAGCGCCCGAGGAATGAGATTTTTGAAGAAGAGTTTGGAGCCAATTTCAAAACTCCCCGATGCCGCGCGGAGTTTTGCAATTGGCTATTTATTGAGAATTGTATATTTTGCTTCCGCGTGCCTCGTGCTTGGCATGTTTTCCGGCTGCGGGACTTTCAGGCATCTCAAGTACCCTGTGAGGCATTCCTTCTCGAAGGTTCCCGGAGATAACAGGGGATTCACGCAGGAGTACCCCGCCAGCTTCACCGTCTATCCGTTCAGGAACTTCAGTTGGGAAAAGACCTCCGCCTTGCGCGGACAGCGTGAGACAGCGATGGCCTTCTCGCTTATCGGAAAGGTCGCCCCGCTCCACGAGACAGCCGAGCTGGCCGCAAATGCCTATTCCTTCGAGGACGCCATCAAGGTCGCACGACGCCAGAAAAGCGATGCCGTAATAATCGGCGAGGTGCTCCAGGAAGACAACATATTCCTCATCCTGCTCTCATACAGCTACGTCAAAATGAAGCTCTCCATATACGACACGAAAAAAGGCGAGATGCTGTGGACAGGGACAGGATGGTCCGCCACCGGCGACATCGCAAGCATCATCTACCTCGTCCCAATGCCCGCAGGGAACTGGTTCAAGCACATGTA